>CAZHOC010000320.1:2601-6321 GCA_964534295.1 uncultured Bacteroidia bacterium
AGGCCTGGGATATTATAGCCGTGATTTGCTAGCCCCCGCTCTCCAACTGACCAAGCATTGTGAGTTGCGAGGGATTGTCACAGGGAGTCCAGAAAAAATCCCTGTCTGGCAAGAAAAGTATGGCATCAAGGATGCCAATGTCTACAATTACGACAACATGCATGAGGTCGCCAATAATGACGATATCGACATCATTTACATTGTACTTCCAACAGGTTTACACGCCAAATACAGCATCATAGCCGCCAATGCAGGCAAGCACGTTTGGTGCGAAAAACCGATGGCCATCACGGCTAAGGAATGCCAATCTATGATCAATGCTTGCAACAAAAATAAAGTCAAATTGAGTATTGGATACCGTATGCAGCACGAACCCAATACCCAGACCATCATGCGCTACGCCAAGGAAAAACCTTATGGCGACATGCTCAAACTCAGCGCCGAAGCAGGTTATTTTGACGGTCGTAGCGACCATTGGAAGCAAAATAAAGAGTTAGGAGGCGGCGCTATGTATGATATGGGCGTCTATCCACTCAATGCCCTACGCTATGCCACGGGCCTAGAGCCGATAGCAGTGCGTTCTGCGAAGCATGAAACCACCAGACCTAAAATCTACCACGAGGTGGATGAGACTACCAGCTTCGAACTGGTGTTCCCTGGAGGGGTCATCGGTAGCGGAAAAACCAGTTTAGGTATGTCGATGAATACCTTGCATGTCGATTGTAAAGACGGTTGGTACGAACTCTCTCCCTTTCAAGCATATAGCGGCATCAAAGGCAAAACCAGTGATGGCAGCAAGCTCAATTTGACCGTCCCTAATCAGCAGGCCAAACAAATGGACGATGATGCGGAAGCGCTCATTGCAGACACGCCTTTTCTGGTACCGGGAGAAGAGGGTATGCGAGATATCCGGATCGTAGAGGCGATTTATCAGGCCGCAGCTACGGGCAAAGAGGTGAAGTTGTAGGGAGGATATTGGGTGTGTGCTGAAGCGGCTATAAAGTTTCCTCGGCTGAGCTCGGAATGACAAATTGGAAGCTTTTTCAATCGTGAGTCACCTTGAGCGAAGTCGAAAGGCCTTTGCTGATCGTCTTGAAGTCCTTGAATGCATCATTTCGACAGAGCCCGATAGGGCGACGAGAAATCTCCTTGGCTTCGAATGGTTTTTACATTTACCGCTCAAGGAGATTTCTCGTCGTTCCGCTGCGCGGAACTCGCTCGAAAGGAAATCGGGCAGCTTATTTCTTCAGATCCGCCAATACCCGGGTAGCATTATCATTTTTAGGATTGAGCTCCAGCGATTTTTCGTATGCAGCGATGCCCGCTTCGATTTGGCCCAGCTTGACGAGGCATTCGCCGAGACTATCAAAGGTATTGAAGCCTTGCGGATAGAGGCGCGTATTAAGTTCAAAGACTTTGAGGGCTTCTTCGTCTCGATTTTGCCCCATGAGCATATAGCCAAATTCGTTGATACCGCCTTGGGAGAGATTGTATTCGGAGGCATCGGGATCTTCTGCTTCGCAGAACGCTATCACTTCCTCTATGCTCTTGCCTTCATTGAGCATTTGCATGAGCTCCTTTTTATTCATCAGGGCCTCCTTTTCGCGCTGCTGGGCGAGGGTCTCGACTCCATATGCTTGCCTTTCGGCATCAGTAATCTGGGTCGTGTCTATTTTGTAGAGCTCCCAAGGGTTGTCCATGGAAGTGCGGATGTACTGAGTGCCGTAGATTTGAGGCTCGTCGCGACGCATTAAATCTCGATCGATAGCGGCAGCTAAGAGCCATTTGTTTCTACTACTGTCGAGTTCGATGGCTTTGCGCATCATCCTGACCGCCATGCCCGAGGCCATGGTATCACTGCCATGCTGAAAGACCATAGCCGCATTGGCATAATCCTCTGAGGTACGCACTAAGCCCGAATCGACCATTTCATAGTCCCTCGCTAAACGCACACTATCATTTTTCATGGTCTCTCTCCAATTTCCGCTTTGACGGTCGCCTTGGTCTTCCTTGTAGATTTGCTTGAGTTCTTCGTTGTCAGCGTAAGTTTGAGTTTCTGTTTGCTTGGGGGTAGCGCAGGCGAGGAAGCATAAGGTGAGAGATAAGAGTAAAATAGGTTTCATGATTTATGAGGTGTTGTGATAATTAGAGCAGAGGTAGGTGCGGCCGGCATGCCGAATCCACAAGAGATAAACGTTCTGCGAAGCAGTAATAAACCCAAAAATCTTGCTAAAAATCAGTGCCTTCCTCGCCTAAATCGAGCTCTTGAATCCAGACGTTGCGATAGAGGACATCATGGCCTTCGGCTTGAAACTTGAGCCCCCCGGGCGTGTCCGTAATGCCTTTGCCGCCATCATTGCCGCCGTCTAGTCCAGAATTTGGGCCTCCCCAAACTTGTTGAATGGCTTGATCTGTGTGGGCTTTCTCTCCATTGAAGTAAAGGGTTACCCGGGCTTTTTCGCTGAGTTTGCCGTCTTTGAAACGAGCCGCCTTGAAGACGACATCATAGGAATTCCATTGCCCGAGGCCGTTATAAAACTGATAGGGAGACTCGGATTCATTGATAATCGCGCCTAGGCCATGATCGGTAGAGTCCCCATCTAGTACTTGAATTTCGTAGCTATTTTGGAGATAAACCCCACTATTGCCGCCGGGAGCCATGATGAGAAACTCTACATGGGCACGAAAGTCTCGGAATTTCTTTTTGGTCACAATATCTGCTGCGCCATAAATCCCCCCCGCAGAAGCAGGATCATTGGTGTTGACCGCGGTTCCTTCATCTACTGGATCGTCGACTATTTGCCATTTGATCGGCAGCTCTGCCGACAATCTCGGCCCCTCCCAATAAGTCCAATTTTCGTCTAACATTTCACGGCTTCCGTCAAATAACACCATAGCGTTTTCGGGAGCAGCTAGCCCCACGCCAGTCTGGGTTTCGAAGCTTGGAGTTTGTACTGCTGTGGATTTTTGTTCAGGCTCAGATTGAGTAGCGCTGGTTTGACAAGCGGCTGCGCCGAACGCTAAGACGAGTAAATAGCAAAGTTGGAGGAGGTATTTCATATTGGAATATTGCACAAGCGTTTTGAAAATAGAGAGCTTAAAAAGTAGCGAAATGATACGGTTTTCGAAATAGGTAACCGCACAAAAAAGTGCCCGTCCAAAGGTAAAACCGACAAAATGGACCTTACTAACACTCAAAAAAGCTGCTTACTTGCCTTAGGCATGGTCTTGATCAGTATCGTGAGCTTTATCCTGGTAAATCGTTATACCGCCTGGGAGCAATGTCAAAATAGTCAACCGACCATCAATCGTTTGAGCTCTGCGGCGGATTCCTTGGCCGTTTCGCTGATCAAAATGGAAAGCCTGGTGGCAGATCAAGAGATAGAACTAGAGATCAAAGAAGCGCTGCTTGAAGAAAAAAATGACGAAATAGGCTTTCTTTCTTATCAGTTTAAGGAGATCGCCAAGCAGCAAAATAACGAGAGCAGTGAGATGGTGCGTTTGCGTAAGCAATTGGCCTCAGCGAGACGACAGCTTCATAAGGTACAGCAAAATTTTTCGACTATGCGCTCCACTCAGGGGCTGATATACAGAATCCAGATTGGCTTGTTGGACGAAACGATCTTACCTCCTTTGCCGGGTGGGCCAGAAGCATTTTCGATCGAAGAAGTAGCGGGCGTGCAAAAGTATGTATTTGGCCATTTTGATGCCCATGCCGAT
>CAZHOC010000321.1:0-6321 GCA_964534295.1 uncultured Bacteroidia bacterium
GATCAAATTTTCGCGCTGTCTTAGGAGCAAATGAACAAACATTCACATTATAAATCCTAAGTAGCATGAAACGCTTATCATTTTTCTCCCTTTCGCTTATTGTACTGGTAGGACTTTTTATGTTTTCCTGTGAGTCCGAACCTTCCATCGATGTCAATCAGGACAAAATCTGGGTGGAGTACGAACTGTTTTACAATGCCAACGAGGATAAAACTACCGCCTTTGCGCTTTTTCGCTTCGGCAATAGCCTCGGCACCCAACTCGAACTATCCGACCCGGCCTCTGTCACCTTTGAAGGCGAAGAACTCCTCTTCAACCCCATTTTGGCTAGACACGAAATCGAATTGGATGGACTGGTTACCCAAGGCACCTTTGTCTATACTGATACCGAAGCCAATGTCTTCACCAACCAAACCCCCAGCATGCAAAGCATCGATTGGCCCAGCAACCTCAACAGCCTTAGCCTCTCCCAAAGCGCAGATTATGAACCCGTCTGGGACGGCGCAGCCTTGGGAGAAAATCAGGGCGTCAGCGTCTTGGTGGGACCCAAATTGTTTGTTGAGGATGATCTCAACGCAACGTCCATAACTTTATTTGCCAATCGACTACAAGATCTAGATAAGCCATCTTACCTTACTTTTTTAGATCGTTGGGAAGAACTTGATCCGGCACAAACCACCTCTGCTGGTGGAGTCATCCGGGCCAAGTACCGCGCTGAGCGCATCTCTGCTGAAATCGCAGACTAATATCTGGATTGATTCTTTTAAAATAGGGCAAGAAAAGATCGTCAAATGGCGGTCTTTTCTTATTTTGGTTTGAAAGTAAAGCTATGTCCAGAGTCTTCCTCCAAGCCCAGTGGCGCAAATTGATTATGGCCAACTATGAGATCGATCCTGCGATCTTAAAACCCTATCTGCCTTATGGTACCGAATTAGATACTTGGCAGGGCCGACATTATGTGAGTTTGGTGGGATTTATGTTTCAAGATACCAGAGTGTTAGGGCTCAAAATTCCTGGGCATGTGAACTTTGAAGAAGTTAATCTCCGTTTTTATGTCAAAAGAGGAGAGAAGCGTGGAGTCGTTTTTATTAAGGAAATCGTTCCGCGAATAGCGATCACCCTCGTCGCCAACACCCTGTACAAAGAACATTATGTCACCCGGCGGATGAAGCATGAGTGGGTAGAAGATCAAAGTAGTCTAAGGGTACGATACGAATGGAAGGAGAAAGGAGGATGGCAGTTTATGCAAGTCGAAGCAGATCCCATTGGTACTGAACTAGTAGCTGGTAGCGAAGAAGAATTTATCACCGAACACTTCTGGGGCTATACTCGAAAATCGGCGCGTAAAACGGGTGAATATGAAGTGGCTCACCCCGCTTGGAAAATCCATCCTGTACGCGATTTTGAGCTGCAAATGGATGTAAATCAGGTATATGGCTCTCAGTTTGTAGACAGCTTTTCGCAAGAGCCTAAATCCGTTTTCCTAGCCCAAGGCTCAGAGATAAAAGTCTTTCAGGGGGATGGAATATAGCAGGAACATATATCCATTAGCTAGTGTAAGTGGGTTGTTGAGTCATCGAATCTAGCCGTTAAAACAGAACCTATCGGTTTTGGGGGTCGGAATATTGATTTTAGCGTTTGAAAAGTAAATAACGGTAAATAAGATATTTCGAATTTCGATATGACGAAGAGAGAACACATTTTGGTCACGGGAGTGGCTGGCTTTTTAGGGTCAAATCTTTTGGCCAAACTCTTGCAAGAAGGACATCAAGTAACCGGCATTGACAATCTGTCGATGGGCCAACTTTCCAATATTGCAGCACATCTTGACAATCCAGATTTTACCTTTCTCGAAAAAGACATCGTCGAAGAAAGCACCTTTGAAGAATTGGACGACACCTTTGATAAGATCGTTCACCTCGCTGCTTTCAAAATACCTCGTTATGGTAAGGCTGTAGATACCCTACAGATCAATGCCAAAGGCTCAGAATATGTATTGGAGTACGCTCGTAAGCTAAACATCAAGTGTGTGCTAGCTTCGACCTCTGATGTATATGGTATGAGTCCTGAACTTCCTTTCAAAGAAGATCAAAACCATGTTATCGGTAGCTCCAAAGTACCTCGTTGGGCTTACGCCGTCTCAAAATTATTTGATGAGCACTTAGCGCTAGCTTATATGGAAGCATATGGTTTTCCAGTCGTATTGCTACGCTTTTTCGGTTCTTACGGCCCAAATCAACACCTTTCTTGGTGGGGCGGTCCTCAATCGGTCTTTATCGAAAAGATCATGAAGGACGAAGTTATTCCGATTCATGGCGATGGGACACAGACACGCACCTTTACTTATGTTGATGATACGGTAGCAGGCATTTATGCCGCGACCATCAAAGAAGAAGCCAATGGCGAAATCTTCAACATCGGTGCTGATAAAGAAATCACCATCCTAGAGTTGGCTCAACTTCTTAAGAGAGTTTCGGGTACTCCGGGTGAATTGAAATACGAATTGATCCCTTACGATCAAATCTCCAAAGGCCGCAAATACCAAGACGTAATGCGCCGAGTGCCAGATACGACCAAAGCACAAAAATTGCTTGGTGTAAAAGCTCAGGTGGACGTCGAAGAAGGGATGCGCCGTACGTACGAGTGGCAGCGTAAAGTGATGGAAGAAACCTCTGCCGTATGAAAATCGCAGTAGTTGGTGGAGGATTTATGGGAATGGCCCTGAGCTTCAAATTAGCAGGGCCAGGTAAAGAACTGAGCCTCTTTGAGCGCAATGCTCAATGGGGCGGTTTGGCTACCTACCACGATTATGAGGACTTTGACTGGGATCGCTTTTACCACGTGATTCTGCCTCAGGATCGGGACCTATTGGGGATTTTGCATGATATCGGTCTGAAAGATGAGCTTCGTTGGAAGCAAACTTTGACTGGCTATTATGTCAATAAGCGTACTTATTCGATCAGTAGCACCAAAGAGTTTTTGCTCTTCCCGCCACTTGATCCCATCTCTAAGTTTCGCTTAGCATTGACCATTTTGCGCGGTAGCCGCATTGACGATTGGAGCGAACTCGAAGACAAAACGGTCGAAGAATGGCTCGTCAAAATGGGTGGACGCAGTACCTTTGAAAAATTCTGGAAACCGCTATTGCTCGCCAAACTTGGTGAGAATTATAAGCGAGTTTCAGCAGTATTCATTTGGACTTATATCAAGCGATTGTTTGCTGCCCGCGATTCTTCTGCCAAGAAAGAGCAGATGGGATACGTGGCAGGAGGTTATAAGACTGTTTTTGATCGTTTGGAGTCTGAGCTTATCAAAAAAGGGGTAGCTCTTCATAATAATACGAGTGTAGAGCATATTCGTCCTGCGGAGAACGGTGGGATGTATATCACTGCCAATGGAGAGGAGCAACACTTTGATAAAGTCATCTTTACCAGTCCAAGCAGTGTTTTGGAACAGGTAGCGGCCGAGTCGATTGTCTCTATCAAGGGCGACCACCGCAAGGTGGAGTATTTGGGTGTTGTGTGTCTTGTGCTTCGCACAACGCGTGAACTTACCCCATATTACGTAGTCAACATTTCGGATAGCAAGATTCCTTTTACTGGCGTAATTGGTATGACTGCATTGGTGGATCGTCAATATACTGCTGGCCAGCATTTGACCTATTTCCCCAAGTATATCATTAATACAGATCCGATGTTGCGCCAGTCCGACGAAGAACTCAAAGAAGCGTTCCTCGAAGGGGTAAAAACAATGTACCCTGATCTTAAGGATGAAGAAATTATTGGCGTACATCTCAATCGTGCTTTCAAAGTACAGCCTTTGCAGGTGTTGCATTATGATCAGATTCGTCCGCGTACTAAGACACTGCATGAGGATTTTTATCTCCTCAACACTTCTCAATTTATCAACGACACACTTAACAATGATTCGGTAGCTCGACACGTCAACCGATTCATGTCCGAATTTGCGCATGAGTTTGCCGTCATGGAAACCAGCTCAACTTTGGCCTAAAGCATTTAGGAAATATGGGACAGACTAAGAAACCACTCGCGAGTCTTTCGCTTGATCTTGATGATCAGTGGACATATATGAAAACGCATGGCGATCCAGAATGGGAGCAATATCCATCCTATCTCAACTATGCTGTGCCTCGTATTCTAGATTTTTTGGATGAGAAAAATACCAAGATTACTTTCTTCATCGTCGCACAAGATGCTGCTTTTGAGCATAACCGTGAGGTATTAGGCGAGATTGCTCGTCGCGGCCACGAAATCGGTAATCATACTTTTCATCATGATCCTTGGCTGCACAAGTACAGCGAAGAAGAAATTAATGATGAGTTGGCCCGCGCCGAATATCATATTGAAGATGTTACCGGAGTGCGTCCACGTGCCTTTAGAGGCCCAGGCTTTAGCTTTTCGCAGACGGTTTTATCTGTACTCGTCAAGCGAGGCTATGAATATGATGGCTCGACCTTTCCCAACATCCTCAACCCGCTAGCGCGAGCTTATTTTCTTTGGAGCAGTAAGATGACCAAGGAGGAGCGCGAAACCCGCAAAGGCTTGTTTGGGAGCTGGAAAGATGGTTTTCGTCCCAACAAAGCGTACCAATGGCAGTATGAAGGCAAAAATCTTTTAGAGATTCCGGTTACGACCATGCCGTTTTTCAAGGTGCCAATCCATGCGAGTTATGTGCTCTTTTTGGGGACCTACAGCCAAGCATTGGCGATGGCTTATGTGCGCTTTACGGTGATGATGTGCAAGTTGACAGGAACCCGTCCTTCTATATTGCTGCACCCGCTTGATTTTATTGGTAAGGACGATACGGATGCATTGTCATTTTTTCCGGCTATGCGCATCGAATCTAAACCAAAAGTAGAGTTGATGAGCAAGATGTTTGACTACCTTGGCAAGCATTTTGAGCTAGTACCCATGGGTACGCACGCGGAGTTTGAACACCAGCGTAAATCAATGCCAGTCAAAGAATTGTCATTAGCATAAAACCCTCTGAATGAGTTACGGTAATTTCAAAGATCCTTTTGGGCTACTAAAACGGATGCTAGCTTCGGGCAATAAGGCTGCATACTTTACGCTTCTACGTGAGGGAATGAGCTTATTGTTAAAGCCAGTTGATGCACTATGGCAAAGTTCTGAGCGCAAGAAAATCCGAAATGCTAAATCCTCAAAATTGCCTTTGATCATTATTTTAGGTGGCTCTCGTAGCGGAACGACAATCTTATATCAGACACTGGCACATTATCTGCCGGTAAGTTATTTCAACAATTTGAGCGCATCTTTTCCCCGTTCACCGATTAGCAGTGCAGGCTTTTTTAAATCATGGTTTCGCAAAAAAACTAGCAATAAAAAGTTTAGTAATTACTACGGAAGTGTATCTGGATTTAATGGCCCCAATGATGGCTTTCATATTTGGAATCGCTGGTTAGGAGATGACCGTAATTCGATACCTGAGGTGCTTTCAGCAGAGGTAATAGGGGAGATGCAAAGCTTTTTCAATGCTTGGCATGAACGAATGAGAGAACCTTTTCTCAACAAAAACAATCGAAACTCCCTATGTGTAGACCTCTTTCGGGCAGCATTTGAGCATATTCACTTTGTCGAGATCCGACGCAATCCACTCTATGTTGTACAATCCTTGATCCAATCGCGTGAGGCAGTACAAGGAGATAAATATATCGGATGGGGCTTGGCCACCAAAGATAGCTCAGATAGTAAGGAAGCCTATGCTTATATCAAAGATATCTGTGAGCAAGTAAAGGCGGTAGAAACTACCCTAGATGAAGCGCGTAGCCGAGTTCCCGAAGGGCAATACACCTATTTTAGCTATGAAGACTTTTGTGAGGACCCTAGTAGCGTTCTCACAGAGATATACCAAAAAGCTTGGCCAATAGATGCCCCCAAACTCAAATTGGATGGTATAAAAGCCTTCAAAAACACCAATCGTCAAAAACTGGGCGATGAAGAGTTTCAAGCTATACTCGATCATCTCCAACCATTGTATAACGAAAAGCAATTTGCTCAAATCATGTCTCAAACAGCCCTGATAAAGGCTTAATATATGGTTGAATCACAAAGCATATCTCTGCAAAACCGCAATTTTAGAATCGGTCTTTTGTATCTACTCGCCAACTTAGTAGTGAGCGTTGGGGCACAATTGATGCTCAAAAAAGGAATGCTAGAACTAGGGGCTTTTGAATGGTCTATTGGAGGAGCCTATTTATTAGAGATGTTGCACCCCTTGGTGATTGGCGGCTTAATCCTTTATGCTTGTGGTACGGTATTGTGGCTATTGTGCCTTACCAAG
>CAZHOC010000322.1:0-6315 GCA_964534295.1 uncultured Bacteroidia bacterium
CGATCTTCATACCCGCCAATTCATCTCCTGCTCTGATGGTAAAAGGCTTATTCTTGAGAAATAAGATTCCTGTCATTTCTGCGCCATCAACTCCTTGCACCCCTCCTTTATAGACTACAGCTGGCAGCGGCAATTTTTTCTTATTGGGATTTTCTACTACCGCTAGTTTACTGACTGAGCGTTTGGGTAAACTGTTTGAGGGGCGTATGATAGGCGCTTTATCCAAAAAGGGGTCTCGGTAATTGAGTTGGAGCTTATAAGGTGCTTGTTGCTCCATAGAGTCTAAAGGTATCAAAGCAATACTGGGCCGGGAGAAAGCGGTATTTGCTGGACTATCTCCACAGCCATCCATAAATCTGAGCGCTACTCCTACCCAAACGAGCAGCACTAGCGGCAAAAGGATTTTATTCCATTTAGGACTAAGCATTTATTTGATATAAAAAGAAAAAGTATCACTCACACTTGCATTGCCAGCCGGATCTTGGCTACGAACCCACCAGCATATTTTTAGGCTATCCCCTTGGGGAACGCCTGGCATTAGAGCTTCGATTTGCCAAGATTGATCTTCACGGCTTTGCCGAACGATTAACTCATTATCGCTGCAGTTATAAACCGTAATGCTATCTGAAACTGCAGCAATTTTTCCCTCAATCGCTTGGTCTTGGCTATCCCATCTAAGTAGCACATCATCCTTACTTTGGGTACTGGCTTCAATCGGAGCCAGTAAACTGGCTTGTTCTGGTGCGCTTTGGTCTAAGCTAAATTGGTAAAGCTGATATGGGGAGTCTGAACTCTCATTTTCCCCCCTGATCCGCCAACTATAATGTCCTTCTCCTAGGATAAGACTGATTCTAGTATCTGCCAACAGACTATCGAGTATCACAATCGGATTTTCAAAATCTGGTTGTACGATTTGTAGGCGGTAGTTTTCAATGTCTTTTGCTTCTTCCCACCAAAAAGTAAGCTCTGTATTGTTTGCGTAAAGGGAATCTCTCGGACTATTGATTTCAATTGCCTCTTCACTAATGTCCGGTGATAGAAATTCCGTACAACTAATCAAAAACAAACAAAATATGTAAAGCTTGTATTTCATGATTGAGTATTTAAACGATAAAGAGCCACAGATCCTACCAATACGTTTTGTCGCTTGCTAAAAAGGGATAGTGAAGTCCTCTGCAGAGATAAATAAGCAATGGATCCTACTCGATCTTGCTGTTCAATCTGATGCAATACTTTGAGGATGGCATGTATACCTCCCTCAAGGGAGAAGCGTTCCTCAACGAGGCTATATCCCTCTACTAGCTGCGTTGCCTCTCTCGGCAAGGATACAATTTTGACTTTGTGCTGGCGGCAAATCGCTTCTAAATATTCTAAAAAGGCGATATGGCTGCTAATATCCTGTTGCTTAGATTGAAATTGGCTGACTTGCTTGGCCAGTCGATCCAACTGTTGGTCCTGTTGGCGCAATATCGTGGGGGCACTTTCAATCCTTTGTACTAATGTATTGCTGCGATCAAGCTTTGTATTAATAGCTTGCAGACTTGGCCAAGCTTGGATCAAGTATATGCTGACTATGAGAGTAAAGGCACTCACTAGCAGGAGGATATTTTTTCTGCTGATCCACTTATTCATCTTTTAACCAGATTAAAAGGGTGAATGCCTGCATTTGAGTTTCAAAATCGTACTGGGCATCCCAGATACGAGTACCATCCACAAAGTCTAGCTTTTCCCAATCCTGTGGCACCGCGGCCAGAGCCTTGGCGTTTGAGGTCTCACCTTGAATCAAGATATCTGGTGCTTCGGCAATGAGACCTGCATCTATTTTTTTGAGTACTTCTTCCTGTGGTGCTAAGGTCCAATGGCGCAAATACATGTCTCTTGGTACAAGAGACAAAAGCTGATCTAGATAGGCTGTAACCTGAGTGGGCTCTAAGCTCCCTTTCGCCGCTCCTTCAATAAAACTAAACTGCTTTTCGATTTGTGCATCTTTATCAGCAATCCGATTGAGCATAGGGCGATTGGCTGCAGCTACCCGCTCGTTTTCTTCGATTTGCCAGGCTGCATATCTATACCATGCAAAAAGGAAGCCCCCACCTAAGAGAAAGCAAAGCCAAACTATCCCAAGGGCTTTGGTCCAAAGGCTAAATTGCTTTTGGGTTTTCCGTCTTGACACAAGCGTCGGTAAACCCTTTATCTCTACCTCATCACTAAGGTAATGAAATACTACCGCACTATAAGGCAGTAAATAGCTTTCTTTAATTTCGAGACGGTAAGCTAAATCCGATTGATTGAGGGCTTGAGGATCAGTTGGGTTTTCTTTTAGACCCGTTTGCCAAAAGTAGGGCTTTTCTCGGACCATCAACTGGTAAACCTGATCAGCATCATACTCATCCATGGCCGGGAGCAGATAGGCAAGAATGGCTGGCGAGTAGAAAAGCTGAATTAAGCGTTCGGCGAATGAGCCGAAAAGCGCTAATAAATCCTCAATATCTTCCTTACGAGCAATGCTATGAAAATCTCCAAAGCTTTGTTGGACAAATTGAGCTCGGTTATCGACAGAGACGCCCATTAGATGAGTAAGAGGGTCCGTATTCCCTGCGGGAACGAAGCCTTCCACTACTACCTTAGGACTAAGGAAGCCCACAATCGGTACTCCAGGTGTTTGCACTAAAAACTGTTGAAAGCTGGTAGTCTCTGAAAAACTATGCTGTTCAAGAATGCTAACGCCTCCTTTTTGTTTTTTGCAGACCGCAAGGTGAATTTCTTCCGATTGAGCTTGCAGATGCACTCCCATTAAGAGGTCTTCACCCCACCAACCGATGCGATCTATTAGCTTCATCAATTGTAATAGATATTCGGCGTGATATAGATGATAAGTGAGTTATTGGTACGGCCAGTATCCACGTTTCCTGCAAAGCGACGGATGATCGGTATCCGACTCAATAAAGGGAAGCCACGAGTATTATCCCTTACTTCCTCTTCGGTAAGTCCTCCTAGAATAACCGTCTCTCCATTTTTGACTCGAATCGTGGAATCAAAACGACGAGTCGCAATAGTGGGTGGAACCTCTGAGCTAAAGGTACCAATGGGGGTTGTGAAGTCCGGTAATATCTCTAGGGTTACCATATCGTCTTCCGAGATATATGGCTTTAGACTTAGACTCACACTGGCTTCTATACTTTCAAAGCGTTGGGTAAAGGTCTGGAAATTATTAACCGCACCAGTACTGGCGGTCTGAGTTTCTAAGAGATAATATTGAGTTTGTCCAATAACCAAACTAGCCGAACGCCCATTGAGCATAGAAAGTACAGGCTGCATACGCACCTTGATATTTCCATTGATTTCTTGGGCTCTTAGTTGGAGATAAAAATCGCTTTTAAGGACCCCGATATTACTAAGGGCCGGTATCCCACCAATAATAGCATTAATATCTTCTCCATCTAGATTATAATCAACCCCTGGCAGCACATCTTTGGTGCCCGGAATGGAATCACCGGATTGCCGCAAGCCAGCGCGAACTCCGGTGCTGAGAAGACGCTCTCGATTTACCTCAACAACCACCATCTCTACTTTTACCATTGGGACCGGACGGTCAACCTGTTCTAAGAAATAGGCGATTCTTTTCACTTGATCGGTAGGGCCTTCTAAAATGATGCGGTTAAGTTCTGGATATTCGACTATCACTACTTCCCCCACACTCGCTTTGATAATATCTGGTGGTAGGGAGGCATCGGTATAAATTTGGTTGGCTCCACTATTGATACTTCCGTTGCCAAAGCCAGAATTATTAAATCCATTATTGAAGCCTCCATTAAGGTTATTATTGAAGTTTTGATTGTTGAGATTGTTATTATTCCGAATCTGATTTTGATTGTTTCGTCCACCATTGAATTGGTTATTACGTCCTGCATTTCCTGCGCTTTGACTTACGGAAACACCCGGAATCAGCTCAATAGCCTGAAAGGTAGGACGGTACTTCATCTTGACGATTTGAGTACTCCTTAATCCTTCGAGATCCTTGCCTCCTACGAGATAAAGAACATCGTCTTGTTTATAGGTGTACTCTGTCCCCTGAAAGATATAACGGAGGATATCATCTAGCTTAGTAATATCAGCATCGATGGTTACGACTCCTCTTAATGATTCGTAGATGAGATAATCTACTCCCACGGCTTCAAAAATGCTTTTGACCAATGCTTCTAGATCTGCTCCTTCTGCCTGAATACTCACAAAATCATCATCTGCATCAGTAAAGGCTTCTACTGTAAAATCTGTTCTGCCTGCTGGTCCATTATTTTGATCATTGGGTAGGGTAGTTTGGGTTTGCTGGACCACATAGTATCCTTTCCTACGCGGGCTAATACGGTAACCATTGGCAATAAAAAGGGCTTCTAATGCGGTATCTACTTCTGTTGGAGGCAGAAAGGCCGTTAAACTCCCTTGTGTACCTGGTCGGGTTACAATTTTACGACCGGTTAGTTGGGAAATCTTTCTAAGAACAGGTAGTAAACTATCTCCTTCTAGGTCAAAGCTAAGCTTACCCTCCTCATAACTGATATCAATGGTCTTAGGAGCAGTGGGAATTTCCTCAATTTGGGGTGGAGCATAAGGCACAAACTGAATAATCGTACCGGTAATTTCTAAATCATAACTGAAGGTCTTACAAACTAAAAGGAAAACCGATTTGACGGGTTCATTTGATAGATTACTCGTCATATTTTGATCCGGAGTATCATCTATATATATGTTGACTTTATGTTGTACTCCAATCGCACGTACATATTCAGAAACCGGAACATCTCTGAGAGCGATGTTGGTTTGTTCGTTTAAGCCTGCAACATAGTTACTAAGTGAGTCTAACTGATTTTGCAGTCGGGTAATGCGTCCTTTCTCTTGGCCAAAAGCAGGGTTTATTCCCAGCCAGCATAGCCCCCAGAATAAGAGTATATAGCTTGTGTTTTTCATGTTTAGTTGTCTGTTTTGGGAGCCTTTTTGCCAGCAATAAAATCGATACGCCTAATCTCCTCTCCTTGGCGATTGTAAACCGTAGTGAGACCGTCTGGGACATTCTCTACCATGGCCTCACGCCTTTTTAATTTTCCATTTCGAAAATAAAATTCTCGATTGCCTGAAATAACGCCTTCTGCAAACTTCGTGATAGATTTTATTTCGCCATTGGGCCAATAAAGGACTTGCAAGCCATGCAGTTTTCCATTTTGATACCGAGCTTCTTGCTTTAGTACTCCTTTAGGGCTCCACTCCGTGTAACGCCCGTGCATGACCTCTCGCTCAGACCAATTGTCATAGTAATAATGATACTTCAATATCAATTGCTGCGTACGAGGATGATAGTCCGAATGGGAGCGGACTTCTAAGTTGGGGGCTTGGCCCCAAACTGAAATAAAAGCGAACATAATAATAGCAAGAAGCAGGTGTTTCATTAGGTTGAGCTAGGCTTAGATAAGGGTGTGAAGTGCTAGAGGCTAATATAATTAAAGTTTATGAGGATGAGTAGGGGAATTATTGGGAAGCCTAATGGTTTACTTAGTGAATTCATTTGCCTTCCTCGGATAAAAACTAAAAAGAGAAGAAGATATAAGGTGAAAAAACATTCGCCTTTTTCTACTGGAATCCTTTAATTAGTTTTTTAAAATTTCGCGCACAATCAATACATCATGATTAGATTCCTCTTGCTTTGGGGGCTCCTTTTGCCGTATGCTTTATTAGTTGCTCAGGGGTTTATCGTTCAAGACCAAGATACTCTCACCGGTGATATTTTAGTTCAATTAGGAGAGAAAAAGTATAGAATTTGTACGTTTCGAGATGAGTACTCTAATTCATTTCAAGATTACAGCCCTGAAGCAGTGTCTGCTTTTGGTATATCTTCAAAATGGTTTTATGAACGCTTTGAAGTTTTAGAAGGGAATTTACCCCAAAGAGTATTCATGCGATGCTTATTTAGAGGCAAGGTAAATTTGTACCAATATGGTTCTCGTTTCTTTTTGCAAAAACCTCTAGGGCAACTCATTGAGCTCCCAATGGAAAAAGAAGAAATTCAAAGAAATGGAAAAACCTATAGTCGGATATCTCCAGAGTTAACAAGGATCCTTCTACGGGAGACTCGTGAGTGCCCGGCATTTCCAAAAATTCAGGACCCGGTAAAAAATTCCGCCCGAGAGGTTATTGCCTTCCTTAAACAATATCACGAAAGCTGCGAATTCCCATATGAAGTATTCAAAAAGGATTTACCTGAAGGGGAAATGAGAATGGGATTGTCCTTAGGTACTCGTTACGAACGTTTGGGAACTTGGAATC
>CAZHOC010000323.1:0-6315 GCA_964534295.1 uncultured Bacteroidia bacterium
CTTCACTCTCAATGTAGTAGGCTCCTTGGGCCAAACAACCTGTATAGATTTGTTCTACTTTCATTTCACTAGCTTATTTCAAAGTGTTAGGGCAAATTTAGGCTTTGTGTTTTTCACTTTCAGTGAACGCTATCACAAAAGCCTTGTCCTCCTTAACTCATTCTCGAATAAGAACAAGCTTTAGATTACAAACCGCTAATATAAGTCACCCATAATATTTCCGCAATTTCGGACTACTTAGCGAGCGCTAGAATCCCATTTTCATTTGGCCATGGAAGCTTTCATTGCTATGATCAGGGTGGAATCTGTACAATTGTGGGGCACGGTGGGCACCCCCGGTTTTTTGCTTGTCTAGTTTTTCCAAAATATTGGCCTTCAATATCTTCTTGCGGAAATTACCGCGATCGATAGTACGACCCAGTACGGTTTCATAGAGACCTTGCAGCTCAGGAATGGTGAAATTTTCTGGCATGAGCCGCTGGGCTACGGGTTGATGCCCAATCTCATTGGCAAGCAGCTTGCGTGCGCTATCAATAATCTTGGCATGATCCATCGCCATTTCAGGCAAGTCATCAATGTCTGACCAGATCAAAGTTTGGGTCAAAGGTCCAGGTACAGGATTGGTTTCTTCTGCGCGCACCAAGGCATAATAGCCAATGGTGATAAATCGCTTCATCATCCAATCGGCCAATTGCTCAGGAAGGGCAAATTTTTTGAGCTCTGATAGTATCTCTAGCCCGAATGTGCGTTCGGCAAGGCCGAATGCCTGAAACTGCTGCAAAAAAATATCCTTTAAACCCGTCCGCTCTTCTAAAATCCTATGGGCTGCTTCATCGATATCTTCTTCCTTTCCAATAAAACCACCTGCCAAAACAGATTTGCCAAACTCACCGAATTGGGAAAGTAATACCTTCAGTTTCCCCTCCTGATAGGCAAATACCACACAGTCTATAGAAAGATGAGGGAGATACTTTTCTCTTCCCTCTTCGAGGAACGCTATAAAGGGCCTAGTGAAGAATTCTTTGGACATAAGCTGCCTGCAATAAAGCAGTTTTTTTTCAAATCCTCTTAGTTTGAGTAAAAAATACTCTTTCTTTGAGTAAAAGTTACTCATTGATCAATTAATTTGCTACATTAAGCTCAGGATTAATAAAAAATGCTGCTGCATTTATGAAGAGAAAATGGATAATCATCCTCGCGTTACTATTCGTGGTAGCGGGAGGAGCGTACGCGTTTCTACGAAAAGAGCGTAAAATTGACGTCTTAGTTTTTTCTAAAACAGAACAGTTTCGTCATACTTCTATCGAAAAGGGCATCGAAACGATTAAGGCGCTAGGTAATAAGCATGGCTTCTCCGTTGCTGCAACTGAAGATGCCAATGTCTTTAAAGAAAAATCACTCGCCAACTACAATGTGATTGTATTTCTCAATACTACTGGAGACATCTTAAATGATGCGCAGCAGACCGAAATGCAGCGCTTTATTCAAGCTGGTGGCGGTTTTGTTGGGGTGCATTCTGCTACCGATACTGAGTATGATTGGCCTTGGTACGGCGAATTGGTGGGAGCGTATTTTGAAAGTCACCCACTCGATCCCAATGTTCGGGAAGCGGCACTCAAAGTGCTAAATCAAACACATGAGTCCTGCTCACATCTATCAGAAACTTGGACTCGTGAGGATGAATGGTACAATTTCAAGGATATCAACCCTGAGAATGAGGTTCTGATTGAGATCGACGAGACCTCCTACGAAGGAGGCAATCATGGGGAAGAGCAACATCCGATGGTTTGGTATAAGGACTTTGATGGAGGTCGGAGTTTTTATATCGGATTAGGACATACAGAGGAAACTTATGATGAACCTGACTTCCAAAAATTACTTTGGGGCGGTATTAGTTATGCTGCCGGTGAAGGTGTGCCAGTTGATTACAATAAAGCAACTGTAACCCCTGAGGAAAACCGCTTTAGTAAAACCATCTTGACAGAGGTACTCTATGAACCCATGGAGCTAGAGATTTTGCCTAACCGGGATGTTCTCTTTATCGAACGTCATGGTAGAGTTAAGCGCTATGATCAAGCGACTGATAGTATTGTGATTGTCGCCGAACTGGAAGTGTTTGATGGCTTGGAAGATGGCCTTCTTGGCATGGCTCTCGACCCCGACTATGAAACCAACAATTGGCTCTATCTGTATTATTCACCTCCTGGCGATGCGCCAGTGCAGCATCTTTCCCGCTTTAGCTATAAAGAGGGAGAGCTTGACCTTGACTCTGAGGTCGTCATGCTAAAGGTGGATGTGCAGCGCGAACAATGCTGCCACTCTGCGGGATCCATAGAGTTTGGACCTGACGGAAATCTCTTCTTGTCTCTAGGAGACAACACCAGTCCAAGAGCCACTGGCTACGCACCGATAGACGAAACCGATCCCGCTCGTTCTCCATGGGACGCGCAAAAATCATCCGCCAATACCCAAGACCTAAGAGGCAAAATCCTCCGGATTCATCCTGAAGCTGATGGCAGCTATAGCATTCCTGACGGCAATCTCTTTGAAGACCCCAAGGAAGGCCGACCCGAGATCTACGTTATGGGTTGTCGTAATCCTTATCGTATCTCTATTGACCAACGGACGGGTTATTTGTATTGGGGGGATGTGGGACCAGACGCTGGCGACCCAGACGAAGCGTTCGGCCCGGCCGGACATGATGAAGTCAACCAAGCACGTGCTGCAGGTAACTTTGGCTGGCCCTATTTTATTGGGGACAACAAAGCTTATAAAGAATACGATTATAAAGACTCCGTCAGTTTGGCTGCTTTTGATCCCTTAAAGCCAATCAACAATTCACCAAATAATACGGGTTCTCAAGAATTACCTGCTGCCCAGCCAGCTTTTATTTGGTATCCATACGGTCAGTCTCCTGAATTCCCAGATCTAGGGGAAGGTAGCCGCAATGCGATGGCTGGACCTGTATTCTACCATGGAGATTTCCCCGATTCAGATAAAAAGTTTCCCGAATATTATGACGGTAAGTTCTTTGCCTATGATTGGATGCGCGGTTGGATCATGGCGGTTACCATGGATGAAAAGGGCGATTTACAACGCATGGAGCGCTTTTTGCCCAGCATGAGTTTCAACAATATTGTGGACATCGTGATGGGGCCTGATGGCGATATGTATCTACTTGAGTATGGTTCCAATTGGTTTGCTGAAAACGAAGATGCGCGCCTTGTCCATCTCGAATACATTGCTGGTAACCGTAAACCTGTCGCCCAAATCGCGGCAGACAAAAAGGTCGGTGCAACTCCACTAACAGTCCAATTTGATGCCAGTGCCTCCAAAGATTATGATGGAGATACTTTGGCTTATGTTTGGACCATGGGGGATCAAACTTCTACTGAAATCAAACCTAGTTTCACTTTTGATAAAGCTGGTTCATATACCGTCCAGCTAAGCGTTACGGACCCTGATGGTAAATCTGATCAGCGTGAAGTACAAATCTTTGCTGGAAATGAAAGACCCAGTATTGCTTGGAAAATGAGTGGTAATCAGACCTTCTACACCGATAACCAAACCATCAATTATGAGGTCATGGTGGAAGATGCTGAAGACGGTCGCCTAGGTTCCGGAATTGATCCCCAGGCCGTTGCAGTTACCATAGATTACCTTGAGCGCGGTTTTGATATGACCAATATCGCCCAAGGGCATGAAGCCATGGCAGAAGCTTCTGCATTCTTTGTCGGTCAACAGTTGATTGCCAATTCTGATTGTCGCGCCTGTCACCAGATGGCCGAAAAATCAGTGGGCCCTTCTTATGAGGCCATTGCCGAAAAGTATGAAATGAATGATCCTGTTGTAAGTAAGCTGGCAGGTAAAATCATTAATGGGGGTAATGGTTCTTGGGGAGATGCCATGATGTCTGCTCACCCACAACTTTCTACTGGGGAGGCCGAGAAAATGGTACGTTATATCTTATCCCTAGATGAGGCTGGGGCCGACATTGGTCGTTTACCTGTGCAAGGGCCTTTCCGCTTCACGGAACACATTGGCAAGGGTACCGAAGGTACTTATGTGATGACTGCCAGTTATGACGATAAAGGAGCAAGTGGAGCCACTAGTCTAACTGCAAGAGAGGTGAAAACGCTTCGAAATCCATTAGTACAAATCGAAAGTTACGACCAGAAGAGCCCCAAAGTACAAAGCTTTGACGTAACGCCTGATATGGCTCCTGGTATTGAAGAAGCCTTTACTATTGTCATTGGTGCCGCGGGTAATCATATCGTCTTTGACCAATTTGACCTAACCAATGTGAATGAGATTAGCATATTGGCCCTCGCCTTTAAACCTATTATGGATGGGGGAATATTGGAGTTCCGTTTAGATGGCTTGGATGGGGAAGTCTTGGCTAAGCTTGATATTGAGGCTGAACTAAGTATGAGCTTAGAGGCAAATCCTACCAACTTTAAGGTAGATGCTGATGGCATTCATGATTTATATGTAGTATTCAAATCATTTGAGGGGGATGCTGGCGAAAATCCTCTCTATGCCTTAGATTGGATGCAGTTCAAGTTTGGACCTAAGCTTTAATAAGAATCTCACAAACTTAAATATCCCCTACTTATGAAAACTACTCAACGACTCCTCCTGATGTGCCTAATGCTGTTTTTAGTAGGCACTGCTTGTAAGGGTACCAAAACCGCTGCTTGGTCTGCCGCTGGCAATTGGGACTTTACCGTTTCTGATACCCCAGCTGGGGATGTAACTGGCGTAATGGTCATTACCAAATCAGGCGATGATTATACGGGCGAATTTCGGACAGAGGAAGGGACTCTCGAATTGGAAGATGTCAAAGTGGTAGATAATAAACTTACCGCTAATCTTTCATATCAAGGCTATTCTTTGAATCTCGAAGGAATGTTCAATGGTGATATGATGGATGGAGAAGTAAGTATGGGTTATGATTCTTTTTCCATCAAAGCGACTCGTCAGTGATGGATAGACTTGGGTTTGGCAGACCGCTTCGCGGAACGCTTAACTCCTTTAGATAATACTATAAAGTTAAAAAGGCAGATCAGGATTCATCTTGTTCTGCCTTTTCTCTTTTATTTGCAAAAATCTCATAAATTTGTTTTTCAAACTTAGCCCTCGCGAAACCGTATCAAAGGCATGCAAATTTTTCAGTTTCTCATAATCAAGCCTTTGAGTGCTGTTTTCTTATTGATTGTTAGGATCTATCAGTATGGCATCTCTCCATTGACACCAGCAAGTTGTCGTTATACGCCTACTTGCTCTAATTATGCAGTGGAAGCGATCCAAAAGCATGGCCCTTTTCGTGGAGGCTGGTTAGCAATAAAAAGGATTAGTAAGTGCCATCCATGGGGAGGGCATGGTTATGATCCAGTACCGGAGCCAGAATGCAATTGTGGTGAAGAAAGCACCGCTGCTGAGTAATGCACAACTGAAAAACAATGAGAAATACTCTCATCCGATTCTTTACAGATGATCAACCGGTTGCGGTTGTAATTCTTCTCAATGCGGTTCTATTATTTATCCTCTCTTTTGAGGAAGCCTCCCCCTACATCTTTGAATTGGAGCTGGTCGACACCTTTTTCATGCTTTACTTTTTGGTGGAGGCGATTTTGAAGATTCGGATCCAAGGCTGGCAAGAATATATCGCTCAGGCTTGGAATCGCTTCGATTTTATCATAGTGCTCTTTAGTATTCCCTCTATCTTTTTGCTCTTTTATTCAGATGTACCCGATGATAGATTGGCCTTTGTATTTGTATTTCGAGTGATACGGGTAGCTCGCTTCGTGAAATTCTTTCGCTTTATTCCCAACCTTGAGGAATTAGTAGCGGGTATCAGACGTGCATTTAAGGCCTCGGTGTTTGTGATCGTAGCCTTTATGGTGTTTGGCTTTATTGTCTCACTGATAAGTTGCCGTTTATTTAAAGATATTGCGCCCGATTTATTTGGAAATCCTATTACGAGTTTTTACAGCATATTTAAGGTTTTTACCATCGAAGGCTGGTACGAAGTACCCGAACGAATCATTCGCTACGCTAGACTCGACACTTCGGAGGCCTTTTTTATCAAATTGTACTTTATTTTGATCGTTGGGACCGGTGGATTGTTTGGCTTGTCTATTGTCAATGCTATCTTTGTAGAAGAAATGGTTCGCGACAATAATGATCAAATAGAGTCCGACATTCACAGTCTCCATGCCAAGGTGGATCAATTACTCACCCAGATCCACGATATTCAGGCAAACCTACCTGAAGATACAAGCCCACCTGAAGACTAATTATAGCCAAAAAGGT
>CAZHOC010000324.1:0-6298 GCA_964534295.1 uncultured Bacteroidia bacterium
TGTTTCTGCTACGATAACTTGAATACTCCGGCAATGTTTGTTACTTTAATTGCAACGACACATATTATAGGTAGAGGATAGGGCATTGGAATTACATTTACCTTGCTCAATCTAAGATGAAATTTGCTCAGTTCTATCAGGAAGATTCCCTTGGCATCATTACTAATCGAGTCTTCACAGAACTTTATCGACACATGCTCCGCAATTTGCGCGCAGCTGACCTTCCAGTAACGCCGGAACAGGTATCTATATTGGTACACCTTTGGCAACAAGAAGGACTCACCCAACAAGTATTGGCAGACCGTACCGGTCGAGACAATCCTAGCGTCACCCGTTTGGTAGATAATCTCGAAAAGAGAGGACTTGCCTTGAGGCAAGCAGATCCTAATGATCGGAGGGCTCGCTTAATCTTCCTTTCACCGGAAGGTAGGCGGCTTTATCGACCTGTAATGGATGTGGCCAATGAGACCTTGGCAGTAGCACTAAGAGGCCTACATGAGAAACAAATCGCTCAATGTACGGCTGTGCTCAAACAAATCCTGCAGAATCTGGGTAGATAATAGACCTAAATATTAGGAAAACGCTAGATATTCTAGCGTTTTTGCACTAATTTATTTAGTGTTGCAATAACTAACGATACTACTACCCATGACGCAAAACCCCTCTTCTCATGAATTAGGCTCAGGCCAAATTTTGCCATCCAATCAAGCGCGTAAAGAAGATGCGCTTCTAGTGGAAATTGCCTGGGAAGTCGCCAACCAAGTGGGGGGAATCTACACTGTAATTCGATCCAAGGTACCTAGTATGATGAAGAACTGGGGGGATCGATATTGCGCAGTTGGACCTTATGTTCACCCCAACGTATCTGCCATTTTTGAGGAGACCGAACCAGAGGATGATGCCTACGGCCGGGCGGTGATAAAGATGCGAGAAATGGGTTTTGAGGTTCATTACGGAAGATGGCTTACTGCAGGACGACCAAGAGTCATTTTGTTGAATCCCTTTACCGTTTATGAGCGTTTAGGAGAGATCAAATACCTCCTCTGGGAACACCACCATATCTCCATGCCGGGAGATGATGATTTGCTCAACCAAGTAGTAGCTTTTGGGTGGTTAGTAAAAGTATTGGTTAGTCGTCTTGTTGAAGAGGAGGTAAATAAAGATCCTGTTCTCGTTCATGTACATGAATGGATGGCTGGTACTATTATTCCCGAGATACGTAGAGATAAGCTACCTGTACAAACCATATTTACGACCCATGCTACGCTCTTAGGACGTTATCTAGCGATGAACGATCCTGAGTTTTATGAGCATTTGCCTTACTACAATTGGGAAAAAGAAGCAAAGCACTTCAATATTGATCCTCAAATCCGGATTGAACGAGCTGCTGCTCATGGAGCACATATCTTTTCCACCGTTAGTGAGCTAACCGCTCAAGAATGTAAATATCTCATTGGTCGTGAGCCTGAAGTGTTGATGCCAAATGGCTTGAATATCAGACGCTTTGCGATTCAGCACGAATTGCAGATTCAACATCAACGCTGTAAAGAAGAAATCCATAAGTTCACAATGGGGCATTTTTACCATAGCTACCATTTTGACTTAGATAATACGCTTTACTTCTTTACTTCCGGGCGTTATGAGTACCGCAACAAAGGTTATGACATGACCTTGGAAGCTCTGGCTCGGCTAAACTGGCGCATGAAAGAAGCTGGGATTGATAAGACAGTGGTAATGTTTTTTATTACCAAACAGCCATTTAGTAGTATCAATCCAGACGTTCTGCACCGCAGAGCTACTTTGGATAAAATGCACCAAACGGTAAACCACATCCAAGAGCAAATCGGAGAGCGCTTGTTTGATAAGCTTCTAGAGACCCCCGAAACTGGTTTTCCAGATGTGAGGGATTTCATAGATGATAACCTCAAGATTAAGCTAAGACGTAATCTACAAAGCTGGAAGTCCCACGGCTTGCCTTCCATTGTAACCCACAATCTCTACAATGATGGTAAAGATGATATCCTCAACTTTATGCGCGGTTCTAATATGCTTAACCATGAGCATGATCGCGTGAAGATTGTTTATCATCCCGACTTCATTAGTGGAACGAGTCCTTTGTGGGGCATTGAATACGGGGAATTTGTGAGAGGTTGCCATCTTGGCATCTTCCCAAGTTATTATGAGCCATGGGGCTATACACCCTTAGAGTGTATGGCAAGCGGGGTTCCTGCGGTAACCAGTGATATGGCCGGCTTTGGAGATTATCTAGAGCAAGAGGTGCCTAATCCTGAATCTGTGGGGATGTTTGTAGTGCATCGTCGTAACCGCAGCTTTGATGAGGCTGCCAACCAATTGGCGGATTATCTATTTGCCTTTGTCCAAGATGATCGCAAAAATCGGATCAAGCAGCGTTATAAGCTTGAGGAAGGTTCAGAGCTGTTTGATTGGGAGAATTTGACCCGTCATTATGAAAGAGCTTATGATCTTGCCTTAGCGGCACGATAATCGCTTATTTTTTGGAAACACATTAGGCAACTTGGCGCAGCGTAAGCGTAAAATATGGCGGAGAGGGATCGTATTGCTTCTTCTGATTGGAGCAATAATTTGGACTGAGCAAGAATTTAACCTTCGTTCCAACCTCATGTTGTATCTCATTCGAGATACTGAGCTTGATTTGCTTTTGTTTGCCGAAAGTAAAGAGAATTGGGAATCTGTTTTCTCTATTTCTAAAGAAGATATCAAGGCGGATCTCGATACTTTATTTGATGCTGAGGGCCTACTTCATTATCAATTGAGGATCCACCGTGCCTCCGAAGATTGGCGAGTATCTACGATAAATGCGATTTCCAATCCACATCTCAACATTTTTGAATTCGATCCTGCCCATTTTCAATTTGAAGCCGCTTTTGATACTGATTTTAAGCTCACCACAGCTTCAAGACTCGCTAAGGATAAGGAGCTGAGTTTTTGTATTAACGCGAATTATTTTGATGAAAATGATAAGCCATTAGGGGCGGTTATCCATAAAGGCAAACAGGCAAACCCTAATTTCCCTAATTGGACGGGCTTTTTCTTTGTCAAAAATGGTAAACCATACTTTGGTCCCAAATCTTTGCTAGAACAGACTGCTGGGAAAGCAAGTGAGCTCCTTCAGTGTTATCCTTCGATTATGAAGGATCATCTGGTTTTTGATTACGTTCATTTGAAATCTAATCCTTATTTTGATGGTAACTCAAAGACTTATCGTTCCCTGGCAGGGATGAGGAAAAATGGTCATATCGTATGGATCGTTTCTGCTGAGGGAGGGATTCTAGATGTTAGAGAGCTGGCAAGTCTGGCGGAGAAATTAGGCTTGCAGCATGCTACTTTGTTTGACGGTGGAAGTTCTTTGCAATATCAGCTTTCCTATCAAGGGCATACTCATTCTTTTAGCGCCCTTAGCGAACGCTTCAGTCTAGCTCCGCTCATTCCTCAATTAGACATCGTCCATCCCCCTGTTTACTTAGGTGTTAAGGCAAATTAATCTTAGGGTTATTTTCCTCCAATCAGGTGTAAATTTGAGCGGAAAAGACATTATAATTATCAATAAATGATATTAAGGCTTAGTTTTCGCAGCATAGAAACAAAGCCTATGCTGCAACCCTTATGGGGTAGGCTTTTTACTATCGTTTTTATTTAAAATCTTCAATCAATCAACAATTAATCAATATGGTAGCGATCGATCCTAGCGTTTTGGAGAAGGCCAATCTATGGCTAAACAGCTCAATCGACGAAGATTCCAAGGCGGAAATCAACCGCATGCTCAATAGTGAAAATACCGACGAAATTGTCGACTCCTTCTACAAAGACTTAGAGTTTGGTACTGGTGGCCTTAGAGGCATCATGGGAGTAGGCTCAAATCGAGTTAACAAATACACCATCGGCATGGCCACCCAAGGCTTTGCCAACTACTTAAACGCTACCTTTGCTGGCGAAGAGATCAGCGTAGCAATTGCCTATGATAGTCGTAACAACAGCCAAGTATTTGGAGAAGTTACTGCTTCTGTATTTTCTGCCAACGGTATTAAGGTGTACCTCTTCGAGGAACTACGCCCCACCCCAGAATTGTCTTTTGCAGTTCGATACTTAGGTTGCAAGGGCGGTGTGGTACTTACCGCTTCTCACAATCCCAAAGAATACAATGGCTACAAAGCCTACTTTGATGATGGCGGTCAGGTAACGCCTCCGCATGATAAAAATATTGTAGCTGAGGTCGCTAAAGTGTCGCTAGATACTGTCAATTTTGAAGCTGATGAAAGCAAAATCGAGCGGATCACTACCTTGATTGACGAGCCTTATCTCGAAAAAATCACCACCAATGTAGTTACCCCAGAAGCAATCAAAAATCAGCATGATCTTAAGATTGTTTTTTCCCCAATTCACGGAACGGGTATCACTATGGTACCACCCATATTGGAAAAGCTAGGTTTTACCGAAGTTCACACTGTACCTGAGCAAAGTATTCCTGATGGCAATTTTTCAACTGTCATCTATCCCAATCCTGAAGAAGCCGAGGCTATGAGCATGGCCCTCAATATGGCTAAGGACATGGATGCTGATTTGGTGATGGGAACCGATCCAGATTCTGACCGAGTAGGAATCGGTGTCAAAAATCATCACGGAGAGTGGCAGTTACTTAATGGTAATCAAGCTGCTAGCTGTATGATCTACTATCTCCTCAAAGCACGCCAGGACAAGAACCTACTTGACGGCAAGCAATACATCTGTAAAACCATCGTAACCACTGACTTGCTCGATGCTATGGCAGAGCGCTTCGGGGTTGATTGTTACAATGTATTGACAGGCTTCAAGTATATCGCCGAGAAGATTAAGGCGCTAGAAGGGCAAAAAGAATTTATTGGCGGCGGTGAAGAAAGCTATGGCTACTTAGTCAATGACTTTGTTCGTGATAAGGATGCCATCATCTCATGTGCAATGCTCGCAGAAGTAGTGGCTTGGGCCAAAGACCAAGGCATCACGCTATTTGACCTTTTGATGGAGATCTACCAGCAATATGGCATGTACCGTGAGCACCTTATTTCTATCAAGCGTACTGGTAAGAAAGGTGCAGAAGAAATCCAGCAAATGATGGCCGAACTTCGTGCGAATCCTCCTGCTTCCATTGCGGGAAGTAAAGTGGTGAAGATGCGTGATTATAAGTCTTCGATTGAGAAAGATCTTGCCTCTGGAACGGAGTCTTCGATCGATTTTCCAGTATCAAATGTTCTCCAATTTATGGCAGAAGATGGTACTAAAGTATCGGCTCGACCTTCAGGCACAGAACCAAAGATCAAATTTTACTTTAGTGTGCAGGCACCAATGGCTGAGAAATCAGATTTTGACAGTGTTTATGCACAACTTGGGGATAAAATTGAGGCAATTATTGCCGATATGAACCTGAATTAAGGTTCATTTTTCTTAGCTTTACTCTCAGACTATTACTGCATGCTACCACAGGTACTTATGTTGGGCTGGGAGTATCCTCCATACATCAATGGAGGGCTAGGTGTGGCATCTCAAGGATTAGCAGAGGCGCTGGAGCGCTTTGTCAATCTTAAAGTGATATTACCGAATTCGCAGGGGATTCCTGCTGGTGCTCCTTCCATCTTAGGCTTAGATCAGCTAGCCGGTGGTAATTGGGACAATCAGCCGGGATCCTCTCTTCGTTTACCGGTAAAGTTGCAGGGATATGCCAACAAAGCAGAAGTGCAAGGGCTATATAGTGGTAATTTGCTTAAGCGTGTTGCGCATTATGAAACTTTAGCTCGTCGTATCGCTCGTAGCGAACGCTTCGATCTAGTGCATGCACATGATTGGATGACTTTCCCTGCTGCAATTGGTATCAAAAGAGAAAGCAAGCGCCCAGCAGTATTGCATGTTCACTCCCTGGAGTATGATCGCAGTGGCAGTGGACCAGATGCTCCTAATTGGATATATGAAATAGAAAAGGAAGCCTTGGCAGAGGCCGACCTGGTAATTCCGGTCAGTGAATACACCTCGAATATTCTTGAGGAAGTATATGAAGTACCCAAAGCCAAAATATTCCCGGTTCATAATGCTATCGTTCCGCGAAAAGCGGTCCGCCTCCCTAAACCCTTCCCTGAAAAACTAGTGGTATTTATGGGGAGGATTACCGGGCAAAAAGGACCAGAGAAATTTCTTAATTCTGCCTTACTGGTGCTGGAGCATTTTGATCAGGTTCGCTTTATGATGGCAGGCCAAGGGGATCAGCGAGAGCAACTCATGCGTTTAGCTGCCA
>CAZHOC010000325.1:0-6296 GCA_964534295.1 uncultured Bacteroidia bacterium
AATCTACTCAGTTTATCTGCGGTTTCCATTGTATTTCAAAATGAAAGATCAATACTTTTCAAGCTTTTTTGTAAATTATTGCCAAGGAAACTGCAGCTTTTAAACTTTCTTCTACACTACTACTATGCAAGTTTATCGCGAGATTACCCCTGTTACTGAGGAAGATTTCTTTTTCATTCAACATCATTACAAACCCGATTTTGACTATCCGATACACGTGCATCCAGAGTACGAACTTAATCTTGTACTCAACTGTGAAGGGGAGAGAATTATCGGAGATTCGGTTGAACCATTTGGGCCTATCGACTTGGTATTGATTGGACCCAATGTTCATCATAGCTGGGAAAGCAGCCCTGCCAGTCAGACAGAAAACGCTAAGGTAATTACCATTCAGTTTCGAGAAGACTTATTTGGGGAGACCATGCTCCGCACTAAATCCATGCATTGCATACGCAAGATGTTGTCGGAATCGAAGCGAGGAATCGTTTTTTCGGGCAAAACCCTTGCAGTAGCGATTGAAAAACTTGAGGCGCTATCCAAACTACCTTCTGACTTTCAGTCGACTATCCTCTTTATGGAGCTACTCAATTTCTTGGCGCTTTCCCAAGAGCAAAGAATGCTTATCAGCGAAGGCTTCAATCAACGCACCATTAGCATACATAGCAAGCGTATTGATCGAGTACATAATTTCCTTAAAGACAATTTTACTCGTCCTATCAGCCTGGGAGAAGTGGCAGAATTAGCCAATATGAGTGAATCTGCTTTTAGCCATTTCTTCAAACGCAGCACTAATAAAAGCTTCACCCAGTTTTTGATTGATCTACGACTCGGTCATGCCGCCCGCCTGCTGTTGGAAACCCAAGAAAACATTAGCCAAATCTGCTACGCTTGCGGTTTCAACAATGTTTCCAATTTCAATAGACTCTTCAAAAAGCATAAAGGAACCACTCCACAAGACTATCGAAAGATGTTTTACGCCACTCCCAATAAGACTCCCTCCCAATTTATCAATCGTACCGCTTAGCTATGCGTTTTCTCTGGCTAGTTTGTTACTCGTTTTTGATTTTCTCTACTAGCCAGCTTTTTGCTGATAGTAGGCCCAATATTCTATGGATTACCGTAGAGGACATGAGCCCGCGCTTAGCTTGTTATGGAGATAGTACTATCCCTACTCCCAATATTGATCGATTGGCGGCTGAAGGCCAACGATATACCCAGGCATATGCGCCTTACGGAGTTTGCGCCCCCTCCCGGCATAGCTTGATCATTGGCATGTACCCCACTTCTACTGGGGCTATGCACATGCGTACTTGGAAACGAACCTCCGCTATCGCCCAAATCACCGATCCAGCATTATTAGCCATACCTACTTACGAAGCGACTCCACCGGCAGAAGCCCGCTGTTTTAGTGAGTACCTGCGTTTGCAAGGCTATTATTGCACCAATAACTCAAAAACCGATTATCAATTCAGACCACCTATCACCGCATGGGATGAAAGCAGCAAGCAGGCCCATTGGCGCAATCGGCCCGATCCGGATCAGCCCTTCTTTGCGGTAATGAACAATACAGTCCCTCATGAAAGCGGGGTTCACAAAGTGCGCTCTCCGCGCGTAGTCGACCCTAACAAGATTGTAGTTCCACCTTACTATCCTGACACAGAAACCGTACGAGAAGATATGGCCCGGCATTATGACAATATATATGCGATGGATCAGTGGGTAGGACAAATACTCCAAGAACTTGAGGAAGATGGTCTACTAGACAAGACTATCATTTTCTTTTTTAGTGATCATGGGGATGGCTTGCCCAGAGCCAAGCGCTGGGTATATGACTCGGGGATCAAGGTCCCTTTGATTGTCCGCTGGCCGGAGGCAAAAGACGCTGCTACTACGACCGATCGCTTAGTGAGTTTTGTAGATTTTGCGCCCACAGTTTTATCCTTGGCAGGCATCCCAGTTCCTGAGTACATGGAAGGAAAAGCATTTCTAGGCAAGCAATCAGAGTCGCCGAGGGACTACATCTTTGCTTTTAGAGATCGTATGGATCCCGCGATGGAGACGATCAGAGCCGTGCGCGACAAGCGTTACAAATATATCCGCAATTACCGCCCAGAGCTACCCTATATTGGCTTTCTCCCTTATCGAGACCGAGCCGCCATGATGAGAGAAATTTTACGTTTGGATAGTCTAGGGCAATTAGGACCGGACCAGTGGCAGTTCTCAGCGAAATCCAAACCGCTAGAGGAGCTTTATGATCTAGAAAATGACCCGCATGAGATTCACAATTTGGCTGCTAATCCGCTTTATTTCCCTATCCGGGAACGCTTAGCCGCTGCCCTTGCCGCTTGGCAAGAAAGCCATACCGATTTAGGATTTATGCCTGAGACGGAACTCATCAAGCATCTATGGGCGCCGGATGGTCTGCAACCCCAAACGGCAGCCCCCAGTATTCAAAGCACAGAAAACGCTTTTGAGATTTCTTGTTCAAGTCCCGGAGCCTCTATCGCCTATCGCATCAATGATGAAAGTCGCTGGCGACTGTACGGGGGAAGCGTTCCGCGCAGCGGTGTCCAAAAACTTGAAACCAAAGCCATCCGCCTCGGTTGGAAAGAAAGTGCTAGTGCCTATTACCCATAAAAAAAACTCCCATCCGGGCAGGATCAGGAGTTTAATTTGGGCGTTTGGTGTTTAAAAGGGCGAAAAGAACGTGGGCGTAAAAATGGCTAAAAAAGGGCGTTAAAAAAGCTGTGTTTGTTTGCGTTGTTATGCTTTATGTTACGCCTTCTCGGCACAAATAGATACATCCCAATGGACAAGCGTGTCGTCCTAGTGTACACCTTCCCCCTTTGACTGAGCAAACGCGTTAGTTTTGCTGATCGTTCTTAGATTGCATGCTTTCATCTTCCATCGCCGAAAAGCGGATGATGGCAGAAAACACAAAGCCGACGCCCATACCGATAAACATACCAGCATTAAACTCTTTGAAAAAATACCCAAGCCCCATACCGACAAACATACATCCGGTGAAGGCCATACCCGCAATTTTGTTCTTGTTCATGACTATGTGATTTTTATTTGATACATCCTTATATACGCCTTCAGGAGCTCTCAGACAGCTCTACTTGACCAATGGCGGGAGATAATTGATAGACGGAAGCGTATCTTTGGCGAAGGGCTTGATTATAAATACTAGAAACTCATTTTAACTACAGACTCATAAACCTTTATGAAAACCCAAACTATCCTCATCCTTTTAGCAGCAGTATGCTTTTTGACCAGCGCCTGCGAAAAGAACAAAATCCGTCAGATCAACAATTGCTGTGAAAACAGTGGGCTTAGACTCGAGTCTGGCGATCGCTATATCCATATCAACAGCGCCTTCACTCCTAATGGCGATGGCATCAATGACCTCATGGCAGTTTATACCAATGCCGCTCCAGCGATCAGCAGTTACCGCCTTTTGATTAGAGGTCTTGGTCTAAATCTTTTCGAAACCACCGATATCAATAACCTTTGGACGGGTGCGATTAATGTAGGTAGTGAAGATCCTTCGCAAGGTGATGCCTTGCCAGTGGTACGTGCTGGGGAGTATAAAATCAGCGTTGAAGTCGAATTTACGGATGGTACGATCCTAGAAGGCGAAAGCAATATTTGTGTTTATCAGACCTGTGAGGTGGGAGGGAGCGATCTGCTGCTGCCAGACAATTGTACTTTCCCTGATCAATTCAACATTGCGGAGGGAGCAAATACCTTCGAAACCAACGAGATCAATTGCAATTAGTCGTTCCGCTGTGCGGAACGGATGAATTGGGAATGCCGAATATCGGATTCTGAATGTCCTATGTAGCAGAAGTGTCAATCCCTTCGAAATTGGGCAATCGCCATTCTAGATTTCAAGTCCCCTAGTTCCGCGAAGCGGTAAGGTATATCGAAGTCCCAGCTCAGGAAGATGAGTTGGGATTTTTTTAGCTGCTGCGCAGAACGCTAAGCTTCTTCCTCTTGGGGGAGGAGAACAACTTTGACTTGGTTGATGCGGTTGTTGCTGACAGATTCGACATGCATCTCAAAGTGGCGATATTGGATCATCTCGCCTTCTTCGGGGATTTTACCGTGAATCTCTAGGATTAGACCCGCAAGGCTATCGCTATCGCCGCGAGCATCTTCAAAAGTCTCATCAGCTAAGTCCAAGATCTTTTTTAAGTCATCAAGCCCTAGGCGCCCCTCAAATATGTAGGTGTCTTCAGACTTTTTGGTATAAACCCAATCTTCGCTATCAAACTCATCATTGATCTCACCAAAGATCTCTTCGATGATATCTTCTAAAGTGACAATGCCTGCCGTACCGCCAAATTCATCTACGACAACGGCCATATGTAAGTGTGCAGCCTTAAACTCTTCGAGCAATACATTGATCTTTTTGCTTTCCGGTACAAAATGCACCTCCCGCAATAGCTCAGCCATATTGAGTTGAGGATTTTCTTGACGGATAAAAGGCAATAAATCTTTGATATGAAGTATCCCTCGGACATTGTCTAGACTTTCTTCATAGACAGGCAGGCGGGAATAACTGTTTTCATTGATGAGTTGGATAAGCTCCTCCAAAGGCGTACTGATATCCACTGCTATCACGTCCACTCTGGCCCGCATAATGCGCTTGACCGCAATGTGATTGAAGTTGACAATCCCTTGCAGGATTTCCTTTTCGTCGGAATCCTCTATATCGTGAGAGGTCAGATGGATGGCTTGCTTAAGGTCCTCAAGAGAGGTGGTTTCCTTGAGTTGGACGCGCTTATCGATAAAATTGGTGCCTTTGACCAACACATTGGCCAGCGGATGAAAAAACCATTTCAAGATGCTCAATGGCCTTGCAAGCAGACTCACCAATCGCAAGCGATTACGGGTAAAGTAGACTTTAGGAACAATTTCGCCGAATAGCAGGATGATACTGGTAATCAATACTACATTGAGTACCCCTTCCAATTGGCTCGACCAGGCATACACCTCAGCATAGCGCCTGAGGATATAAGCTCCAATCAGGATAGAAGCTACATTTGCAAAATTGTTGGTGATGAGGATGGTCGCGAGCAGTCGCTTATGATCATAGATCAGGTTCCACACTCTCTTGGAGTTGGGAGTATCTTTTTGCTTGAATTCGTCGATTTCAGACTTCGTAAGCGAGAAGAAGGCCGATTCAGCTCCTGATACCAAAAATGAACAAATCAACAGTATCAAAAACAGAGCGAACTGTAAAATCAGGTCCGGCCAAAGCGACTGTAAAAGCATAAAGGAACCAAATAAATTCCCCGGCTCAGGATCCACTAGCTATAGATTAATTGAAACAATAAGCGACAAAAAATGTCACGATCTACGCCCAAATATACTCTAAATAAAATTTATAGTTTCCTTATTGTCAAGGAAAAGAGGGTCCTCAATACTATTCAGAAACTAAAACGGCAGATCGTCTGACTCCTCCTCTTTGTTAGCAGGGCTAGCAGGCGCTTTTGCGGTATTATCAGCCGCAGGAGTAGTGCTTGGCGGAGTAGGATTAGCAGGAGTGTTTACTTGCTGTTGCACGGGTTGCGCCATTGTACCTCCGCTTTGTGGGCGACTATCTAGCAAAATCAGTTTACGGCCCTCCACCTCAGTTACATAGCGCGTTTCATTTTCGGCGGTGGTATAAGAGCGAGTCGTAATACGGCCTTCGATACAGATAGTTGATCCCTTACGGCAGTATTTGCCAAGGATCTCAGCCTGAGATCGCCAGAGCACTACATTTATCCAATTGGTACGATCGACATTATTACCATTGGCGTCGCGATAGGATTCGGTACAAGCCAAAGCAATGGTACATACTGCTACGCCTTTATCCGTATAGCGAAGCTCTGGATCGCGTCCCAAATTCCCGATAAGGGTTACTTGATTTAAGCCGTATTTTGCCATGACTACTATTTATTTACGCAAATAAACTAAAATTATTAGCACAAATATACACAAAACAGAGCCCTTCTCAAAATTTTAGGCAATGTCTTATGTTATTGAAGTCGATGAATCATGTCATCATAATCGGCCACCCACTCAGGATGAGTAGTCCAGCGTACATTTTGCCCATCTCCCCTCTTTCGTGGCACGATATGAAAATGTAAATGAAATACGTCTTGCTGGGCTTCCGCCCCATTGCTATTGATAATCTGGACGTTTTTGATCCCTAGCTTTTCTTCATAAAGCTTGACCACCCGACGAGTCAGCGCAATCACAGACTTTAACTCTGCCTCTGGTATATCAAAGATATTACGATA
>CAZHOC010000326.1:0-6295 GCA_964534295.1 uncultured Bacteroidia bacterium
CCCCGTACTCCATACTTTTTGCACCACTTGAGAAGCTCTGGCCATAGAAACACCTTCTTTGAGGAAAGTAGCATTAGCCGCGCCCACCATATCTAAATTGATACCGTAACGAGCTTGGTAATTTGCTTTATGCTTGTTGCGGGCCCAATGCTGGCTCCCCAAACAATAAGAATTTTCAATGCTTGGACGACCATTGTCTTCCGCATCCCAAAGGATGATATCCACGCCAATCGTCGGCGCTTGTTGGTGAAAAAGACGTGCTAATTCTAAGAGCACTCCTACCCCACTGCCGCCATCATTGGCACCATCGATAGGATCCCCCTGTCGCTCAACATCCTCATCTGCGATCGGACGAGTATCCCAATGGGCGGATAAAATGATCCGGTTGGCTAGGTCCGGTTTATAGGCCGCGATAATATTGCGGGCTTTTACGGGAGAGCCATCAAACTGACGCAAAGTTACTTCTTGTACGCTTACCTTAGCGCCATAAGCTTTAAACTGATCTATCAACCAATTGCCACACATAATGTGTCCCGCAGAGTTGGGCACTCTGGGCCCAAAGGAGACTTGTTTGGCAATAAATTCATAAGCTGAGTCAGCATTAAATTCTGGAGTAGTGACCATAGCTGCTGGGCTGGGCGTATTTGCAGGGCTGGGATTGTTGTTACTACTATTAGCAGTATTATTACTATCGCTGCCACAAGCAAAAAAGAAGAGTACTAGCCCAAGGCTAATACTCTTAATCAATATATCGTGTTTATTTAACATCTTCTATCCTTCAAAGTACCATTCTGTGCTGCCAGCATTATCTTCTAGCTTGATCTTCATCTCACCGAGGCGATCTCTGATTTTATCGGCCGCAGCCCAATTTTTATCAGATCTGGCATCAGCTCTCAGTTCAGTAATAATACTCATCAAACCATCAAGAAGTTCTCCGCTGCCTTCCTCCTCTGTTTCTGTTTTCATTCCTAACCAATCATAGAAGACCGCAATAAGGTCAGCTTTGAACTGGATAAAGGTTTCAGGATTAACCGAAAATGGCGCGTTTTGATCCTTGAAGAGCTGATTGATCACTGGCAAGGCATCAAAGATACGGGCAATCGCTTTGGCAGTATTAAAATCATCATCCATCGCTGCTCTGGCATCCTCGATAAAGGATTTGAGGTTTTGCTCGAATGAATCATTTACGGCAACTGGACGCTTATGCGGATCAATCTCATTGAGTCGCTTGAACGCCTCACCAATACGCTTTAGCCCCTTCTCAGATGCTTGAAGGGCTGCATTAGAGAAGTCCAAAGTAGAACGATAATGTGCCTGCAGGATGAAGAAGCGAATGGTCATTGGACCATAGGCCTTATCAAGCAAATTAGCTTCTTTCACTTTTGACCAGTGCTCTCCTTTGAAGAAGCCACCTAATGAAATGGCATTGCCAAGGGACTTACCCATTTTTTGACCTTCATAAGTGATCATATTGTTGTGAAGCCAGTATTTAGCTTCGTCTTGCTGATCAGAAGGCAAATTGCAATTGCAAGCATTAGACTGAGCAATCTCAGCTTCATGATGCGGGAAGAGCAAATCCATTCCTCCACCATGGATATCATATTTGGCCCCAAGGTACTTGGTACTCATAACAGTACATTCGATATGCCAACCGGGAAAGCCCTCTCCCCAAGGGGAGTTCCAACGCATGATGTGCTCAGGCGAAGCCTTTTTCCAAAGGGCAAAGTCCGCAGGATGACGCTTCTCGCTACTGCCTTCTAGGTCATCGCGAGATTCGGAAAGCATATTTTCGATATCTCGGCCAGAGAGCTTGCCATAGCCAAAATCCGCATTGTACTTGGGCACATCAAAGTAAACTGAACCATTGCTTTCATAAGCATATCCATTGGCAAGAATTTGCTGGACGGATTCGATTTGCTCAGTGATATGGCCCGTGGCTCGAGGTTCAATACTAGGACGCTCCACATTGAGAGCCGTCATATCGGAGATATAGGAATTGAAATAGCGCTGCGCTACTTCCATGGGCTCCAACTGCTCTAGTCGAGCTTGTTTTTCGACTTTGCTTTCTCCCTCATCGGCATCGTTTACTAAGTGACCTACGTCCGTGATGTTGCGCACATAGCGCACTTTGTAGCCGCTTGCTTTGAGGTATCTAAATACGGTATCAAAGGTAATAGCCGATCGCGCATGACCTAAGTGGGCATGGCCATAGACAGTTGGACCACAAACATACATTCCCACGAAAGGAGGATTGATGGGTTCAAACTTTTCTTTTTTACGGCTAAGGGAATTGAATACCTGAAGGGATGACATGTATACTAAAAATGATTGAGTCTAAGTGGATATGCAAAATATCATAGGGTTCAAGTCGAGACCTGAACGGGGCAAAGATAGCAGAAAATACTTATTAAGGGTATGCTAAAAAGGGATAAATCCGCTCTTAGCTGCGGGCGCAGCAACAACAGTGTAATGAAACTATATGGCGGATGAGAAAATGCATATCAACTGTGTTACGGAATACTCGACTTAAGGTTGTGTGCTTAGACTAAACGTTCCCAGCAGGGGAAAATGATCTGAAATCACTTTAGCCACTCGTTTGCATTCTAGCACTTCAAATTCAGGGCTATGGTACATATAGTCAAGCCGCATTCCCCAACTACCGTTTTTGCCTCGGCGAAAGGGAAAGGTCCAGCCATCCCCACTACCATTTTCGAGATAGGCATCCGACAATTTGGCGCGAAAACGACGGGACATGCGCGAATGCGAAGGCGCATTAAAATCACCGGCCAATATGTAGGGATGAGGATAATCATCTAATACTGCAAAAATCTGATCATATTTCTCCTCCTGCAGATATAGCACCTTACGGATCTGCTTGCTTAGGTTTTTGAAACGCCCAAAAAAGGTCCGTTTACGCCTTAGGGTGGTTCCAATTTGATAAGAAGACATATGGAGCGTCCCCAAACCAAATAATCCCTCTGGACTCTCTATGGTGGTAATGATACCACTATTTACCTCCTCCGTGGGAAGAAAGAGTGTATCCAACTTAACGATGGGATAGCGAGAAAACACTGCCACACCATGCACATGGCTAGGCAAATGGATAAACTTATAATGAGGTAGGTTTAGGGCTTCAGAAAAATAATGTATTGCTCTCCCCTCTTCTTTAAACTCCACATTGCGAAATTCTTGAAAGGCAATAAAATCAGGTTCAATTTCATTGACCAGATCGAGCACCTTTGTTACCTTTTTCTTGTTGAATTCAAAAGCGCCGAGATTGTAGCTGAGGACTTTGTATTGGGGTTCACCGCTGCGCGGAACGCTTTCCCCTCGCACATTTTGTTGGAAGATCAAATATGAAAACAGCAGAAAAAGCGCTGGTACGGCGGCTCGCTTCCACTCCTTTCGCAACAGAAAGACCAAAAGCGTGAGACCATAAATAACAGATAAGCTCGGCAACAGAGGACTAAGCACCTGCACCCATGGCAATATAGAAAGGGGAAGCCATGGCGCTAGAAAAATGCCAATGCTTAGAATTGCAATAAATAAGAGAAAGGACCAAGCAATGAAGCGAAAAAGGCCTCTAATCCGTTTTCCCATTTTTATTGTTAGACGCTTTGAAGAGGAGTTCTTTTTCTTCGCGACTCAGAGAGTCATAGCCAGAATCATGGATTTTTTCGAGGATCTTATCTACGATCTCTTCCGGGACATTATTCCCCTCCTCTGCTGTGGCAACTTTGGTTTTGGTAGCGACTTGTTTGTCTCCTCCACTATTCCAGGACTGAGGATTAGAGTATTTGACTTTCATACGAGGCTTCTTTTCCTCTTTGTAGAATGACCAAATAATCTCTGTTACATCTGTACCATTGCGCATGAGGTAAACGTTGAGATATCCCAAAGCACCGGCCAGTAGCACGGCGAAAGCCAATGGAGTAAATAATCCACTAGTAAACCAAATAAGACCAAAGAAGATTAAACCCACGATGCGGATTTCAACCTGACCAAACAGGAAGAGTCGAATAGGGTATCTTGGGACGAGCGTTATCGAAGAGATCATCAACAAGATCATCAGCGGGACGATCCCGCCCACATAAGTCCCTTGTCTAGACCAGCGCTGAATCTGACTATCTACATAAGTTTGGGCTTCTTCGGAGGATTCTGTTGTTTCTTCTTTATCAAGATCTGCTTCCGTAAGCGTTGCTGTCTCCTCATCGGCAGTGTTCTCCTGAGGGTTATTGGTAGTAGTAATGGTCTGGACTTGAGGATCATTGCTACCAATTAGCCTAATGGTGGAGTAAGTTACCGTAAGCAGGCCCATCAAAGGGATGGCGAGCAAAACGAGGCGACGAGTACGCGTATCGTTTAGAAACTGCTGATGGATGCGCCCAAAGGTGAACAGCATCATGCCTCCAAAAAGGATGGTCAGAAAACTGAAGGCGCTATAGAAAAAGGGCCAAGTGAATAAGCTCCAGGGTTGCCAAATCAAATCTTGGAAACGTGCTGGAAGCGTGAAATAAAGGATAAACTTATCATAGCCCTCTGGGCCAGGGCCTAGGATCAAAGCCATGATACCTTGTATCAACAAACCGGCCGCCATAAAGAGGAGTAACCAGCCCGTGGTTTGATACATTCCTAGAAAACTTCTTATTCGATCTTGAAAGTCCATTTGCTATAATTCGACATTCTGCTTAACAAAACAACACAGTATCGACAATAGTGTTACGTTACTTAGGCAAAAAAGGTAAATACTTTTCTGCATAAAAATATATGACGGCCGCAACCATCCCCATCAAGTGGCCAAAATGAGAGATCCCACCGGCATTGCCAAAACCCCGCAATTCAGCTAAAACTAATACCGCTGAGAGTACTGCAATCCCAATTGCAAACTTCTTGGCCTCAAAGGGAGGCAAAAAGAAAAAGCTCAATGGAGCCCTTGGATAGATATAGGCAAAAGCCGCAATAACCCCAGAAATCGCAGTTGAGGCCCCCAACACTTTAAAGGGAGAAGGGTCCAAAAACATAATTAGCAAGCTCGCAGCCACACCCGTAAAAAGGTAGAATGCCAAAAACCGCTTACTCCCTAAGGCCGATTCTACAGCCGGGCCTAAACTAGCCAAGGCTAACATATTGAAAGCGATGTGCATGATCCCTTGGTGGCTAAAAAAGCTTGTTACCACCTGGACCGGTTCAAAACCAAACCCCTCAGGAAAGGTAAAACGTTGCCAAATAGGCCCAACTTTGTAGAGGAAAAAATAAGATTTCATAAAGTGAAGCATATCTGGCGATACTGCACCAGCCACTTGCCAAACGATAAAGATTATCACATTTATGATGACCAAATTCTTGACCACCGGCGTTAAACGCATCATATTATATTTGTCTTAACGAAAAAACTGTTCTAATTCCTGCATGCTCAATACTTTGTAGGTGGGTCTCCCATTGGGCGCAAAACCCGGAGCCTCACACCTAAACAAGGCATTGACCATGTTTTTCATTTCTATACTACTCAATTTGTGCGGTGAAGTTACGGCACTGCGGTAAGCCACCGCCTTGGCAATCCCTTCAAACACCTTAGTTTCAACCTTGGTTTGCCCCATCTGTTTGAGATCATCCAAGATTTGTCCAAAGATGTCTTTTACTTTAGAGGTAGCGATCTCAGTAGGAACCCCATATACAATCAAAGTATTTTTACCGAATTCCTTAACCTCAAAACCCAATTTCGCAAATATATCTACCGAAGTCATTAAAAGTTGGTAGTCTGCCGAAGAAAACTCCATCGTTTGAGGAAAGAGCAACTGCTGCGAAGAGAGCTTTCCCCCTTCTCTAGAACGCAAAAAGGATTCATATAAAATTCGCTGATGCGCCAAGTGCTGATCGATGATCAGCAAATCCGGGCCTTTTTGCGTCAATATATAGCGCAACTGATGCTGCACCAACAAAGTATCCTCTTTGACATGCTCGGTTTTTGCAGCGGTCTTTTGGCCAAATAAATCCTGCTGACTTCTTGCCTGTGGGATTTCCTGCTTTGCCGTTTCTTGAGCTTTGGGTCTCTGATATAGAGCATCCCAGTCTTTAGGAGAGACCGTTTTTTGCTGTGGGAGTTGGAAGCTTGGCTTGTTGCCTATGGTTTTAGGTTCCGCCTCCGGCGAACGCCCGGGCTTAGAGCCATAAATGGCTGCTTTAAGATCAGCATCTGTAAAATCAAATTCAGGCGCATTTTCTACAGTTCCCAATGCTCTTTTTACTATCGAGTGCAGCAAAGCATAGATCGTTTGCTCATCGTCAAATAGGATAC
>CAZHOC010000327.1:0-6292 GCA_964534295.1 uncultured Bacteroidia bacterium
CATTTCGAGCGAGCGCAGCGACGAGAAATCTCCTTTCTGGCAAATTGTAATTACTATTGAGTGATAGGAGATTTCTCACCCTAAAGGGATTCGAAATGATCAAGGGGGAACGAAAGGACTGTGGCCTGTCAACGCTTCGCGGAACGCTTGTCCCTAGTACGCGACAAGGCAATGCCTTGTCGCACCCAAAATCACCCCACCTTCCTTTCGAGCGAGCGTAGCGACGAGAAATCTCCTTTCTAGCAAATTGTAATTACTATTGAGTGATAGGAGATTTCTCACCCTAAAGGGATTCGAAATGATCAAGGGGGAACGAAAGGACTGTGGCCTGTCAACGCTTCGCGGAACGCTTGTCCCTAGCACGCGAAAAGGCAATACCTTGTCGCACCCAAAATCACCGTCCCCTTCATTTCGAGTGAGCGCAGCGACGATAAATCTCCTATCGCCTAATTGTAATTATATATTGATGCCAAGGAGATTTCTCGTCGTCCCTATTCTCGGGACTCTGTCGAAAGGATAATTCGGTAGGTGCGCGCATGCATGCCGCACTCGAAGGACAAGCGTTCTGCGAAGCAGTATGTAAACTATTGATCCAACAAAACTTGCGCTTGCTGGGCGTAGGTACCTCCAGCTTTGACAATCTCTTTGAGCAGATTGCGGGCTTTGAGCTTTTTGCCGAGGCGTAGATAAACATTGGCCAAGGCCCATTGGTCGCCTTCAAAGTTTTCGCCAGAACCCATATTGACCACGGTCTCGAGGCTGGTTTGCGCCGCCTCGTCATTGCCTTGGGCAAGATAGGCCTGAGCGCGATAGTGATGAGCGACTAGATTGAGCGGTTCGCTGAGTAGCACTTCGTCAAGCTGTAAGATCGCCTCATCGTATTCTTTGGCTTCAAGATGTTTGGCCGCCTTAGCGATCATATCGGTAATAGCGGCGGCACGCTCGAGTTGGCCTTGCTGGATTTCTTCTGGGGTCCTTTTGGGAGCCGTCTCATAAAGCGGTTCTGCCGCGGTAGTTTGCTTTTTGATTTTGCCACTACGGCGCGGCTTAGACATAGTGGTCGTAGAGTTACCTACTCTTTCCTCGCCTTGGTACTCAGGGATACTTTCTAGCTTTTCTGCGTCAAAATACTCTACCATTGGGGTGCTGTCCTGCTTAAGTAATTCTTCACTACTGCTCACAGAAACATCATCACTCAATTCGTCCAAGATGATTTCTTCTTCGCGCTCGATGGCTTGTTCTGCCGCACCAGTGGTTTCCGCTACTTGAGGTATTGTAGGACTAGGACTACTGGCGGTAGTTGCCGCAGGTTCTATACTTGGCTCAATGGGGGCAGCAAAATCATCTTCCTCACTAATTACGGGATCATTTGCTGCGATTTGCTCGGCTGGGGGAGCACTTGTATTAGCTTCTTCGCTTTGATCCCTTCTTCTCACTACTGGCGGAGTTGCTTGGGCAATAGGAGCTGTGAGTGGTTCGGCAGGAGCGACCTCACTATCTTCTTCAATCTCCGCGGGCTGCGCCTTGGCGATCATTGCCGAATCAGTAGATTCAGCTACTTCGGCTTTCGCCTCACCGGCAGGGGCAGTAGGCTTGGCTACCTGCTCTTGAGCTGCTGCTAAGTTGCTATCAGGACTTGGGCCCATTTGGCGGATTACATAGACCGTAGTAATCAACAAGGCAATGGCGGCAGCCGCCGTACCGATATAGGGGAGGAAATTTTTAGGTGCAATACGAGATTGACGGCGGATGAGAGCCTCTCGCTTATTGATTTGCCGTTTTATGCTTTGACGAGAATGATGGGTGATCTTTTGGATACTCCGTTGGAGAACGACAGGATCCTTGATCATTTGCAGACCTTCGATAGCATCAGCCATCATGGGGTCGTCTTCCAGCATCGCCTCGATTTGGGCTTTCTCTTCCGCACTAGCTTCCCCACGTAGATAGCGTTGCAGCACTTCCAAACTTGGAAAGGCTCCTCCTTCTATCGACGATATGTCCTTCACTTCACTCATATTACTCTTCTAGCGGCAAACCGCTCGATGAAATGGACTCCATATGCTTCTTCAGGTTGCGTTTACCATTCTGAATATAGCTTTTGACTTCCTTCATCGTATATCCGGTGGCATCAGATACCTCCTGATAACTTTTTTGTTGTAGATAAAATAATTCCAGACAGGCCCTTTGATGCTCATTGAGCATCTTGAGACCATTTTCCATCAAAACCAGCTGTTCTTCACGCAGCTGAGCATCACTAGGTAGATAGAATTCTTGTTCGCTTTCCATACGGCTGCGCTCTTTTTCCTGCACATTTTCGTTGCGGGCACGCTCGCGCTTTTGCTTTTCCAGCAAAATGAGGCATTGGTTTTTGACCACCGTATGAAGCCAAGGTTTGAATTTGCGGACATTGTATTTGCGCAAATCAACCAGGAGCTTTTCAAAAATCTGCATAGAGACGTCTTCAGCCTCCATCGGATCTTTGAGATATTTCATGCAAACGAGATATACCAAGTGGGTATATCGCTCAAAAAGCTCGCCTACCAATTCCGGATCATAGTCCTTTTGGTAGCGTTCGACGAGTTCCTCGTCAGTCAGGCTTTTGATATTAACTCGTTTGCGAAAAAACATCTAGCTCAAAAATATGAAAACATCAGCAGAAATTTGTGGGCTTAAGCAGGAAACGGCTAACTTGCAGCTTAATGGACAAATCACTGACAGATATGCGGGTCGGGGAAAGCGGGAAAATCATTCGCGTGGACTCTGAAGAGATCCAAATCGCGCTGATGAAACTAGGGGTACTACCTGGTGATAAGTTCTGGGTTTCGAATATTGCTCCCCTTGGGGATCCCATCGCTATTACTATCAATCGTACCAAGGTATCGCTTCGTCGCCGAGACGCAGATCATGTCATCGTTGAATCCTGAAAAAACTCCCATGTAGATTTCGACCTATCCAACAAAACGGACTTTCTTCATTCGCGATTGGATATTCGTAAGTCTGCATTCAACATATATTTATGTGGCCAGAAACCATCGCTCTTGTAGGGAATCCCAATTCCGGTAAATCTTCCCTCTTCAATCTCCTCACCGGACTCCGCCAAAAGGTGGGAAACTATCCCGGTGTCACCGTCGATAGAAAAATTGGTACCATCACGCTCAAAAACGGCAAAGATTGCCGCTTGGTAGACCTACCTGGTACCTATAGCCTATATCCAGTTTCCGAAGACGAAAGAATCAGCTGCGATGTACTGCGCGATCCTAAACACAAGGATCACCCAGATCTGGTCATGGTCGTTGCAGATGCTACGCAACTTCGGCGTAGTTTGTTGCTTTGTACCCAAGTCATGGATATGGGCTTGCCCGCCGTGCTTGTACTCAATATGATTGATTTGGCCGAAAAGGAAGGTATCAATATTGATGCCCTCAGACTTTCGGCTTTGTTGGGTATACCGGTGGTCAAAATCTCTGCCCTCAAAGGGGAGGGAATCAAAGAGCTCAAAGCTCAGATGGTAAACGTTCCGTCGCAGGCGAAAGCTCCCATCCTACAAATCCCTCCAGGACTCAAACCTACCCTCAAAGACATCCAAGAGGAGCTAAAGACCGAAAATAGTTATCTCGCTTTTCAGGCTTTGCTCAGACCAAAGGAATTTGCCCAATTATCCCAAAGCTTTAAACCAGAAATCGATCTGCCTAACCCAGAAGGTTTGGTTACCAATGAATTATTGGTTCGCTACGATAAGATTGATGCAATGCTGAGTCAAGTATTGCGTGAAGTGGGAGACGATCCCTGGGCCTTTACCCATAGACTTGATAAGATCTTATTGCACAAAGTTTGGGGCTATGTGATTTTCGCTTTCTTGCTGCTACTGATCTTTCAGGCACTCTTCAGCTTCGCCTCCGCCCCCATGGATTGGATCGACGGCGCATTTTCCTGGGCGGGTGAAGGACTCAAATCCATCTTGCCCGAAGGCATGTTTACCGATCTATTGATAGATGGTGTTTGGGCTGGTTTGGGCGGTATCGTGATCTTTATCCCGCAGATTGCCTTTCTATTTTTCTTTATCGCAGTTTTAGAGGAAAGCGGCTATATGTCGCGAGTGGTGTTCTTGATGGACAGGATCATGCGGCCTTTTGGATTTGGTGGGCGTTCGGTGATACCGCTGATCGGGGGTATGGCCTGTGCCGTTCCATCCATTATGATGACTAGGAACATTCCTAACTCAAAAGAGCGATTGATCACCATTCTGGTAACGCCTCTCATGAGTTGCTCCGCGCGCATTCCGGTTTATGTATTGTTGATTGGACTCTTTATCTCCAACCGACCGGTATTGGGTATTTTTACCTTGCAGGGCTTAACCATGATGGCCTTTTATCTGCTGGGGTTTTTGATGGCTCTGACCATGGCCTTTGCCTTCAAAAGAGTGATGAAATACGAAGCCAGCGGCAGTTTTGTCTCTGAGCTTCCCGTCTTCAGAATGCCACGTTGGCGTAACGTTTTGATGACGATATATCAAAAAAGTAGAACTTTTGTTACGGAAGCAGGGCAGGTGATCATCATCATTTCGATCATACTGTGGTTTATGTCTTCTTTCGCCCCCGGCGAACGCTTTGCCGAAATTGAAGAAAGCTATGCCGTAGAATTTGCTCAGGCCCAAGACGATGCGGCTAAAGGAGAGATTGAAACCCAAATCGCCACCAAAAAACTAGAAGCTTCTTATGCCGGTATTGTCGGTAAAGCCATCGAGCCTGCGATCAAACCGCTTGGTTTTGACTGGAAGATTGGGATCAGTTTGATTACCTCTTTCGCGGCTCGTGAAGTATTTGTCGGTACCATGGCGACCATTTATAGCCTTGAAGAGCCAGACGCGGAGGACGAGTCCCAAATGCAAAGCCTACGGGAAAAAATGCTCAATCAGACAAATCCAGAGACGGGCGAAAAAGTCTATTCGACAGCGACGGCCTTATCGCTGCTGATATTTTATGCCTTTGCCATGCAGTGTATGAGTACGCTGGCCGTCACCAAAAAAGAAACTGGCGGCTGGAAATGGACGCTGGTGATGCTGGGCTATCTGACGGCTTTGGCTTACCTGGCCTCTCTCTTGACTTACCAGATTTTGGCTTAGGCTTACCGCTTCGCGGAACGCTTGTCTCAAGGAATAATAAGGTATCGATCGATACGATCCGTAGCGGCGCATAATCATGCGCCGCTACGTTTTTGTAAAACGAAAAATCAATTGATCAGACACAAGCGTTCTGCGCAGCAGGCCTAATGCTCATAAATCCTCCTCCCTTGCAAATAGGTCGCATCCACTTGGGTCCGGCTGATCTGATTAGGATTGATAGCAAAAGGATTACGATCGAGGATATAAAAAACAAAAAGTCGCCCCATCCAAGAAGTATGGATGGGGCGGCTATGTATTTCTAAGTCCTATTCGTCTTCGAGCAGGCTCACTAGTCCGTTGAGCAATTCGTCAGCCTCATCCGTATACTCCTCCAACAACATCTGCGAGGTATAGGTGATAAACTGCGTAGTGCCGCCTTCATCAGAGTAGTAATAGCCATAGTAAGAAAACTTGATTCCTTGCAAAGTGCCATTCATCTGCAGGTGGAGGACTTTCTTGCCGTTGACCATGCGGTATTCTTCATTGACGACCCGCAAGTCTGGCGAAACCGATTGTCCATTCATCAGGGCAATCCCCCGCAAGGTTTCGAGCGGAATTTCAATTTTCTCGGTGATCAACATACCGTAGAGATCGCCTTCCTTCATCTGAAATTCGTATTCAGCGTCAGGATTATCCGTGGACTTTTTGAAGATCCATTTCTTAGGATTGAGATAGATGCCATTCTCTACCGTTTTGCTCTTGAGCAAAAAGCTGGAGCTTTTAGGCTTTGTAAAAGTCTCTGGATTGAGGGGAATCTCTTTTGCATCGGCGGCTTCTTCGTCTACATAAGTCCAAGTACCGTCTTCATACAGGATGACTTCATCACCGGTTTCGGTGACGGCTTTTTGTTGCGCTTGTAGTTGAAGGGAAAAGAGGGCAAAAAGGCTAAATAGTAAAATCTTATTCATGTGAATTAATGGTTTGCTGCGAATCTATGAACAAATTCTACTTTCTCAAATCGACAATGCGTTTCAGTTTACCTCCTTCGCTACGCGGGATATCGCCATAAGCCAAAAGGCTCACCTTCATATTTAGGCCAATGTTTTGTTTGATTTTGTGTTGCAGGGCCTGCCCATACTCTTCTTTGATGGGGATACCTTCCTGGACTTCTACTTTGCCTTCGACGCTATC
>CAZHOC010000328.1:0-6286 GCA_964534295.1 uncultured Bacteroidia bacterium
GAAGGCATAATGTAAATTTTCGTCAAGCCGTAGATCATTGGCACGCCAAAAGGTGGACGGCTGTAAGGCTAAGCAAGTTCGTTTGACATATCGCAAGTCTCCGGCATGAGGCTCTACGGCTATATCCGCTAGCCATTGGCCATCTTCGGCTACATAAATGCCTCCACCCGTGATCACATCGACTTCTGGCTGCGCCTCAAAAAGCGCAACGATCTGCTCTAAAACCCGCTCATGATGAAAAAGATCATCCGAGTTGAGCCAACAAATGATCTGACCTTTTGCTTGGGCTAAGCCTTTATTGATTGCATGTGCCTGGCCGCGATCGGCCTCAGAAACGAAGCGGAGATTATATTGGCCCTCATAGGAGCGAACAACGGCTTCCGTTTCATCATTAGAACCAGCGTCAAAAATCAGGTGTTCCACGAAGGGGTACGACTGAGACTGGACAGACTCAATACAATCCCTGATATATGCGCCTTGCATATAGGTAGGAGTAATAACCGTAACGAGGCTTTGCTGCATCTACTATTTCCCTGCCCTGATTTGCTGGATCAGCTCTTCGATCTCTAGTGTGTCAATCCCTTCTTGATAAGCAAGTTGTAAGGCTTTGTTGGCTTGTTTGAGAGCTTGGTCAGTATCTCCCAATTTGTAGAGCAGCCTTGCGTAGGATTCATTGTTGTAGGCTGCATTTTGGAGGACCACCGAGCGGCGAGCCCAATCGACTGCATGTTTGAGGTTGTCCTCATCGGCCACATATTGGGTAAAATTACGGACAGCCTGATCTAGCGCCTCGGGATTGGTAACACTATAGGTATCGAAATGATAAATCGCTTTATAGGTATAGTCAGACCAATCTCTTTTGGCTTCCGCATATACCACCTTGAGGTAACTCGCGGTTTGGCCATCATCTTTGATAGACTTGTCGGCTAAGGCAATAGCGTCTAGGTAACGACTTTTTTTATTGAGGACGGCAGCGGCGATTACTTCCTTTTTCAGTACCTCGGTGATTTTATTATCGACGGCTCGTTTGCCATGCATTTTGGAAAACTTCTTACGCTTTTTGAGCAAATAGCGAAATTCTGGGCCATCCATGTCGGAGGATAATTCTCTGATGGCTTCCCAATTGACGGCAGAGCGCAACTGCTTGGGACTTTGGGTTGCAAAATATTGGGTAGCGGCTTTGCTATAGTCTTCGCCTGCGGCTTTGAGATTGAGCGCGTAATTGTAAAGTTGCTCTGGCGTGGCAGTCCCATCTTCAAACTCAAGCTCCAACAAAGACTGATTGCGAGCGGGATCAAGGGCCTTTTTACCTTCTACCAAAAAGGGTTGTGGCGGTTTATAGCCAACAGCTCGGTGGATGAGCTCTCCTTTGTGATTGATAAAAAGAAGGGTAGGGTAGGCGTTTACCTGATATTTTTGGGCAAAAGCGGGACCGTCTCCTTTTTCCATGTCAAATTTATAGTTGACAAAGTTTTTATTGAAAAACTTGCCTACCTCTGAATCAGTAAAGGTATTGCGACTCATCATTTTACAAGGCCCACACCAAACGGTATAGGCGTCTACGAAAATGACTTTACGTTCTTTGCGTGCTTTGGCTAAAGCATCCTCCCATTCACCATGCAGAAAGTTGATACCATTTTGGGCGGAGAGGCTCAGGCATAGAAAACTGAAAAAAATTAGGAAGACAGAATTACGCATAAGGCTTTGAAATGTGGAATTTTACGAGAAAGGTAGCCAATACCCTTCGAGCATGAATATACAAAATTGTAATATCGGAGCCACCTTCCGATATTTGCGGGAGTAGCCCATACTACCAACATGAAACAAATTCTAAGCCTATTTTGCTTGTGCGTCTGGAGCCTCTCGCTTTGGTCACAAAACGGAGTCCTCAGTGGGAAAGTTACCGACGCTGAATCTGGTGAACCGCTAGCCGGGGCTACCGTGATAATTATCGGTACTTATCAAGGAACTTATACTGACGCGGCTGGTAATTATTCTATCAAGGGAATTAAGGCTGGTGATTACTCTATCAAATATTCATTCGTTGGATATGCGGAGGCGATTTACAATGGGGTAAGCGTTCCCGGTGAGGGGACTAAGGTCCAAAACGTCGCCTTGGCCTCATCCGTTACCACTTTAGGAGAGGTAGTAATCGTGGGCGAAGCCTTGATTGACTTGGAAGATGGTAAGTCCAGTACCAAGATCGGCGAGGATATGATCGGTGAGATGTCGGTCAATAACGTTCAAGACGTAGCTGCGATGCAGGTAGGGGTGCAAGAAAACCCTGACGGTATCCAAATACGGGGTGGACGGGTTTATGAAACTGAATATCTCGTTGATGGCATCAACGCTCAGGACCCGCTAGCTGGTACTGGCTTTGGGGTAGACGTTAACGCAGGAGCCGTAAAACAAGTAGAAGTTATCACCGGTGGAGCTGATGCAGAATATGGTAATGGTAGCTCAGGGGTAATCCTTACTCGTATCAAAGAGGGGGGCAAACGCTGGCAGTTTGATGGGACTTATCGCCGTGATAATCTTGGGTTTAATATCAACCAAGGCCCTAGTTGGAATACGGATCAAGGGAATTTTTCTGTCGGAGGACCGATCATCAAGGATAAGCTAAGCTTCTTTACTAGTGGTAGTTTCTATATGTCAGATGACTACTTTAGAGTACAGGCGGATCAGCTCCATAGCTCACTCTTCCCTAATAATGACTCTTTATTTGCGCCAAGGCAGACCAACAGCTTCTCCCATACAGTGAAACTAGCTTGGTCTATCAAGCCGGGCCTGAAGCTTTCGCTTACCAATCAGCACTCTCTCAATATCAACCAGAGTACTCGTTCCTTGCAGATCATCGGTAATGATGCTGTCGTAACGCCGGGCTTTCAGTATCGCTTTAGCCTAGACCAAGACAATGGTAATACCTACACCCACAACTCAAACCTAAGTGTGTTGAATCTGCGAGGCATTATCAGTGATCAGTGGAGTTTTGATGTTGCGATCGGGCGCTTATTTACCAACCTCCGAGCAGATGCCAATGGTCGTCCCTTTAGAGAGGAAACCGTAGATCAAATTTATGATCCTGCTTCTATCGTAACCAATCCGATTGATGTCTTCAACCCAAATGATGATGTCGTCTATGTCTTCCCCGGGCCGGGGCTATTTAACAATGGCGGGATCGCCACCCTTTGGCATGATCACTACGCCCAAGAATATACTCTCAAGTCTAAGTTTACTTTTACTTCTTTGAACGAGGTGCACTACGTTACCATCGGGCAGGAACATAAAGAACAAGAATATCAGTGGATAGACGTTACTCGTCCATGGGTGGGGGCGCCGATTCGGATCAATGATTCCACTACCACTCCTTCGACTAGTTTAGGTCGGTCGAGTGATTTTTGGAGAGTGCGTCCCGCAACGGGTGGATTTTTCATCTCCGATGAGATCCAATACAAAGGAATCATCGCGGTATTAGGCGCTCGTCTCAATTATTGGGCACCGGGCAAATATGCTGATGAAGCCGTAGAAAATCCAGAAGCACCGGTGCTAGATGCTACTCGGGCTGCCTATGCTGAGCAAACTTTTGGTTTCCTCGGTCGTCGCTGGAAAGCGCGTTTACTACCAAGGTTACGCGTTTCTTTCCCAGTTACAGAAAACAATGTCCTCTACTTCAACTATAGTCATGCGATGCGCTTGCCGCACCCTCGCTTTGTCTATGCGGGATTAGATCCGGTCTATTCTGACCGCTCTTTCCTTTCAAATTTGGGTAACCCCAATATCAATCCAGAGGTAACCGTCTCTTATGAATTAGGGCTTAAGTCGCAATTGGCCAAAGATCTTGCCTTGACAGTAACGGCCTTTTACAACGACAAGTTTGATTATATCGTTAGCCGCAGGGTCGAAGTAAGAGACTTTACTGGTCGTTTTGTGGAGAAGACTTTCTTTATCAACCAAGACTATGCACGTATTCGCGGCTTAGAGATGGCTTTGACTCGTAGAGTGGGTAATTGGTTTTTAGGCACTTTGAGTGGGTCTTATCAAATCGCTACTGGTAAATCAAATACTGCCGCCGAGTCTGCCTTGCAAATTCGTCAGCAAGGATTTGTCAATACTACCAAAGAGCAGTTCTTGGCTTGGGACCGTCCCTTTGATATCAAGATGTTGGCGATCTTGACGCCTGACTCTACCAACTATCTCGGCAATATTCCGCTTGAAGGCTTTAGAGTCACCCTAAGTGCTACTTGGAAGTCTGGCTTGCGTTACACGCCATTCCAGCTTACAGGTACTAATCAGGAGACTGGCCGTCCTGAATATGAACGCATCGAAGATCAGCCCTTTGCAGAAGTAGGGGCACCTTGGTTTTGGACCGATTTAATGATCAGCCGCGATTTTGTATTGGGGCCGCGGAGTATGATCTCCTTATCTTTTGAGATGACCAATCTCACCGATTATCAATCTGCCGCAATTATCAATGGTGTTACCGGTAGAGCGTGGGAGCCGGGCGATCCAACACCGCTAAGCTGGCGTGATCCCTCTTATCCTGATCCTCAGGACCGAGGTACACCTCCAGATAACCCGGCACGCTATCTTGCTCCTCGTCAGATGATGTTTGGGGTGCAATTGCAGTTTTAAGTAGCTAAAGACGGTCATATATTTCGCTATTAGATTGCTGAAGGAAAATTTTAGATTGACCCTTTCGTTCTATTTCTAGCACAGACATCCTCTTTGGAGAGAGGACTCATTATGTGCTTTATCCAAACGCGAGCACCCATGAGAATCCTATTCGCCCTTTCTATTTTAATGATATTTGCTTGTAATAGTCAGAAGCAAATTCCCCAAGAACCCGAAAACGCGCTGAGTATTCCCACTATGCCTGACTTTAAGGCCAGTGGTTATGGCCCAGCTTGGATGTTGGAGATAGAGGAGGAAAAGTCTATTCGCTTCAAAATCTTTGGTATGAACACCTTCGAGCTACTTTTGCCCGTTCCGCAAGCGGAAAAAGACGAAGAAAGTCAGGAAACGGTCTACGAAAGTGAGTCCGAAAAAGGGAAGATTAAAGTAAGGATCAGTCGCAAACCCTGTATGGATTTGATGTCCGGAAAATCTTTTGCCTATGAGGTCATTGTGCAAGCTAGCCCAGCTAATGAAACCCGTGATTTAGTATTTGAAGGCTGCGGGATGTATATCGGTGATTATCGCCTCAATGATATTTGGGTGTTGAAAGAGTTCAATGGCGTGAAAATCTTTCCCAAAGATTTTAATCGAGGAGCTCCAAATATGGAATTAGACCTGCCAAGTCAAAAAATGAGCGGCTATGGGGGCTGTAATCGTATAGGTGCAGAAATAAAGGTTGAGGACGAAACGATTAGTTTTAAGCCCGTCTTTGCTACCAAGATGATGTGTCCTAAAATTGATATCGAATCTAAACTTGTAGACGCACTGTCCAACAAAACCCTCAATTACAAATTGCAAGGTTTATTCCTGCTCCTCGAGGATGAGGAAAATCGGCTTGTTTTTCAAAAGGGAGATTAGTCTTCTGGGTATTGCTCCTTGAGCTTATTGACGCCAAGAGTGATCATCTCTTCGAGAACGCTTTCCTCTACATCGCTGAGGCGTTTGATATAAAGACAGCCTTTACCTGTTTTGTATTTGCCTAGCTTTGCCAGCAAATCAGCCTGTTGGTCCAAACCTCCCATGAGGTAGAGGGTTAGCGCATTTTTGCGGGGAGAAAAGCCCGTCAAAAACCACTCTCCTTCTCGACCACTTTTGTATTTGTATTGATAGCGTCCAAAACCAACGATGCTATTGCCCCACATGACGGCTTCTGCCCCACTGATTCGCCCCATTTTTTCTAATAGGGTATAACTGTCTGTACGTTTTTGTTCATCCTCAACGCTATCCAAAAATTCGGTAACGCTTAAGTTATTGGGAGCGGTTTTTAGTTTTGCCATGATGATATCCTTTGCTATGGATTGATTAAGCTAGTAAAATCTGGTATCTTCTCTTTTACCCTAACTTCAATTTAACCATCATGAAACACCTCTCCTTGCTAATTTTAGGCATGTTATGCCTGTCTGCCGTATTTGCACAAACCACAGGCGGACCCGACGCGTATGGCTACATTTGGAAAGATTCCAATAATCCAGATCCTGACGCACCCGTTTACAACTGGGTCGACATCACTACCATCGGTACTCCAGTTACTGGGCTTGGGGATGACAATTCAGTCGGCCCAATCAATTTGAACTTTAGTTTTCATTACTATTGGTCTGACTACAATCGAGTC
>CAZHOC010000329.1:0-6268 GCA_964534295.1 uncultured Bacteroidia bacterium
AGCCCCTTGTGACCGAATGTACCGGCTGAGCCGGGGGGGTTGCTGAAGGGCAGATGGAAGATATGGACCTCGCGACCTTACAAGATGTCAGCATCCCTCAGTATATCGAAATGATCCGCAAAAAGACGGCCGTCCTATTGGGGGGTTGTATGAGCCTAGGGGCCTTAGCCGCTGGAGCTGAGCGGGAGTTAGTGGAGCAGTTTCGCGCCTTCGGCGAACAATTGGGCGTAGGCTTTCAGCTGCAAGATGATCTAATGGACGCATTCCCACCGGAGGGTTTTGGCAAGCAGGTGGGAGGGGATATCATCGAAAACAAAAAGACCTATCTCTACCTGCGTGCCCTTGAGCTTGCCAATCCAGAACAAAAAGCCGCGCTTGAAAACTGGTTTAGCAATGAGCAAGAGCATGATGCCGACGCCAAAGTAAAGGCAGTGCTGGATATTTTTCAAAGCTTGGGCATCAAAGAGGAAACCCAAACCCTTATCGAAGCTTATATGCAACGGGCAATCGCGATCGGTGAGCAATTGAGCCAGTCTATCGCCTTTGATCCCGTCAAGGAGTACTTACAAGTCATCGCCAAGCGTAAACTATAATCCAAGGATGTTGGCCGAGCGTTCAGCAGCGAAGCGCATATTACAAGCCCTAACAGTTCTATTACTTTTGGGTTGGGCTTGGCAATTGTGGCGCTGGACCATTCCATTGACTCAGTTTGTTCAAAGTGTTTTTCCGAATGTTAGGCTCGAAAGTATCACGAGTTTTCAGCAGAGCTGGGGGATATTGCTCGGTCTTTGCGGACTGGTGGTACTGATTCCAGAGGATAGGCGTTCTCGGAGAGTGCTTTACAGCGCTATGCTTTTCGCGAGCATCAGCTTACTATTGATCTTTTTGTTGAAGTTTCGGGCCAAGTCTTATCAGTGGGGTAACCTCATCGAGCATAGTATCCAGTGTGCGCTTCCTTTGGTATATGCGTATTATGCCTTTCGGGAGCACGACCTTCGCAGCCAATGGATTTTGCGGCTTCTAATTGCCGGCACCTTCTTTGGACACGGCCTCTATGCGATCGGATATTATGATGTGCCGAGCAACTATCTCCAGATGGTCCATAATATCTTTGGTTTTGAGCCCGCTATCGCGGAACGCTTCCTCTTTGCCGCCGGAGTCTTGGATATGATCACCGTTGTAGGTTTGCTGATCCCTCAGCTTTGGCGCTACCTACTTTACTATGCCATCATCTGGGGATTTATGACGGCGATGGCAAGGGTCGTAGCTTACTGGGACAGCAGTATCTGGCTAGAAAGCCTCGATATCTGGCTCAACCAAAGCCTGATTCGCCTGGGACATGGTGGGATACCATTGGTACTATGGCTGTTGGAGCGGGAGCAAAAGAGATAAGCGTTCTGCGCAGCAGTGAAAAGAACTAAACTCTATCGGAAAGAGATACTTCCTTTAAGCCTTCAAGCCAGATTTGATGCTGCTTTAGTAATCCACCTTTGATAAACCATTTGAACAAACTAGGTAGCCAACCACTTTGCGTTTCTTCGGTAATTACCTGGCAACCATTTTCTTGGGGTACGATTAACCAAGCGTGATAGGCAAGTAATCCAAAGCCCTTTGCCACCCAAGCCAACTTTTGATTCGGCTCAAACTCCTTTACCTCTGATTGGATATTGGTATTGAAGGTTCTCCAGCTAAATTGAGTATTATCCGCAAGATGCTTATGCCCTCCTTGGTTCAGAAGCTTTACATTAGAGGAGTTTGCATACCACTCTGGCCATGTAGTTGCATGGGTCAACCAGAACCAAATTTTTTCGGCAGAAGCTGGGATAAATATTTCGTTTCGTACGTGAATGGCACTTTTTGAGGGATGGTAATCTTTGGGAAAAACAATCTTAGTCATAACAGAAAACTTTAGTTTCCTGCAAAGCTAGAGGGGATGATTCCCAAGTGCATTCACTTAAGTTAATGGACAGGTGTTTTGAGCCTTTTTCTTATCCGACTTAGGGATTGGGGCGTGATACCGAGATAGGAAGCGACATGATAATGCGGAACCATTTCTAAGAATTGTGGGTTGGCAGTGAGCATTCCTTGGTAGCGCTCCTCGGGGGTTTTTACTTGGTAGCGTTCTAGTTTTTCTCTCAGTTTTAGATAGAGCATCTCTGACAATCTCCTGCCTAAGCGTTCAAATGATCGATACTTATCATAGAATTTCTGTAAGTGATCATGGGGAATCAAGATAAAGTCTGAAGGGGCTAGGACTTCCAAGTACTCCTGAGAAGGTTCCCGCAATAAAAAGCTCTTATACTCTGTAGCGAAAAAGCCTTGCATGAAGAAGGTTCGGTTAATTTCGACCCCGTCAATAATTTCATAGACTCTTACTGCTCCTTTATTGATAAAGGCGACAAAATCACAGACCTCGCCTTGGCGAAGCAAAATATCGCCTTGTGCCAATGATAAGCTTTTGAGTGGGCCGATAAACTCCTGCCATTCCGCTTCGGCCAGAGGAGAGATCCCGTTTAAGACATTTTTTAATTGATTCGCTTCCTGTATTTCCATCACGGATATAACCGCAAGGAAAAAGAATGGTTTTTTGCGGGGCTTAAGATTTACTCCTCAGTCAACAGCTTGTCAACATAATAGTATCCTGACAGCATAGAACCCGGAGCTCCCATCTGCCGATAAGGATCCAAAATGGAACCGGCAAAATAGACCTTCTTATCCAATGGCTCTGCAATGGTCTTTAAATTCGTTGCCTTTTCATAAGGAATTACCACCCAAGTACCTTGGGTAAATTGATACTGTCCCCAATTTTCCAGCCGAAATTCTCCACCAAAGGTTTCAGAGGCCTTACCCTCAAACATCTGATCTAATTCTGCAATCAAGGTCTCAATGATTTTCTCTTTAGAGCCAAGGGCATAATACTCTCTCGCTTTTTCTCCTGCACATAGAAATCCCAGCACATTGCTTTGGGCGTCTTTTTTAAAGGCCATATCGTAATAGGTCTTTTCTCCGCCTTTGAGACCGTAGCCAGTTTCGCATTGTATCAAATCAGGGTAAAACTTTTCCGAAAACTTCATGGCTATTTTAAAGCCAGGGAGGAAGTAGATCGAAGCTATGGCTTGCTTTTTCTCAGGACTTAACTCGGGAGAGAATTTGATCTTTTCGGATTGTAATACCCCAATGGGGACTGTTACCAGTACTTTATCTGCCTTATAGGTATCACCGCTAAGGGTTTGTATGACTACCTTATCGCTAGTGTAGTCAATGGAGTTTACCGCTGCATTATAGACGATTCTGTGCTTGACTTCTCTCGCTATGTTTTGATCAAGGAAATCAAACCAGGTAGAATTTTTGAATTTCGATTCTGGCATAAATCGATAAAAGTTCTTCCAATAAGTATCTGCCGATTTGAGGGTTTCTCCGTCCCACTTTAAGGTATTTTCCAGTTTGTAGGGAATTAGGTCTTCCTCAATTTCATCGCCGCTTTTGCCCTTGATCACATTCAAGACTTTGGGATTACTGTGGATCCACTCTGCCCCCAAATCTATGGGGAAGTCAGCTAAGGTAGTATCTTTCTTCAAGCGGCCTCCATAGCGATTGGTCGCTTCAAGAATAAGGTAATCGATCTGGTTACGCTCAAGGATTTTTGCTGCCGCCAAACCTGCTCCACCAGCACCGATAATAATCACTTTTCCATCGTAACGATAACTTTTGTCCAAAGCGGTTTGCTCAGGGAGCTCATTTTCAGCACGGGCCGCCCATTTAAAACAGCTTGTGAGACTCAAGCACAAAAGCAATAAGAAAAGAGTTGTCAATGCTCTGTTGGGATTCATAGATTTTATTTTTCGATTCTGGGATCAAAATTAGCTGGGGTCCTACAGAAAGCATTTGATATATGTCACAAAACAGTAAGCACCTTAATTCCCATTTCAGGAAATAAGGTGCTTAGCTATTGAGATTAATATTGTTTTAACCTTTGCGGCGCAAAGGCATTGTCAAGCAGTGTGGTCCACCATTGTCCGTGCGGATTTCGTTGGAGGACATGAGCATCAATCTCGCATCTGGATTTAGCTCTTTCATCTTTTTTTCGAGATGTTGAGTCGTCACGGGATTGCGATGATAGGCGATCGCACGATAAGGGCTGGTCGTAAAGATGTTGCCAGCCATATTGTGCTGCTCAAATAGGGCCATCCGTAGGTGCTCAAAAGGGGAGGCATAATCGCTAGGATCACCCCCAATCCAGGCAATGCGCTTGAGATCAATTAGACCATCGGCTATGAGTTGATCCAAGAAGTAAGGCGCTGCCTGCGGCAAACGCTCAACCTGACCTACTTTATTGATATGATCACGGTCATAGACTTCGACCTTACCCGCATGCTCAAAGCTACGAGCCGTTGGTATCTTGGACAGGTCCGTCTGATTGTATCCCATATCACGCCTAAGCCAGTGCATAAACTGTTGTAGGACCTTAGTGGCACTTTCATTGCCGCCAGGACGGGGATAACCAAAGATGTAAGGCATCACAACCCCTGCCTGAGGTGCAAACATATTGAAGACAGTATCGAGGTGAATAAACCCTCTCAAATCCGGTACGTTGACCAGATAGACACGACGAATCTTTTGCTCAGGATCAGCTTCGAGCAGCTTTTTCACAAGTAGCTGGAAGCCTGCGCGGGTTGTCCGATTGTTGTGCAGGAAGTCATAACGTCCTACCCCAATCGCGATACTATCCTCACTCAATACAAGGATGTTGCCTCCTTCCATCAAATAGCGCAGGTGTAAACCGGACCAACTATCGTCATCCTGAAGATTACGGAGATAGCCCACCATATCTAAGTAGATGGTATCATCATCAAACATCTTGTGATATTTGAAAACCGTCCGTAGGAGGGCGGGTTCCAATTGCCTACGAGGAGACTCCATGGAGTTGATCGAAACTCCCACCGGCGTAGCCGCAGAAGAATCCCTTACCCACATCAATTCCCTTTTTGGAGGAATAATCACTTTAGGAAGGCGATTATTATTGAGGGTGAGTTTACGTGGATAACCAACGATGAGGTCGGTAACTAGCTTTTGCGGATCGTAGGTAGCGAGGTTTACCCCTCTTGCCTGTAAGTGATCCATATACTGATCAGCTACACCATGAAGCGTATCTTTAAGGATTATTTGCCTTTGCTTAGCATTGGACTCCTCAAAAATTTCAATCAGTAGATCGGAGACCTCTATTACATTCTCCTTACCGATTTCTTCAAAAAGATAACTTTTTAATTCATCGTGGTCTTTTTGTAGTTCTGCCGCTTGGCGGGGATTAGGTCCCATCAAGGGGTGATCGCCGATCCAAGGGATAAGCTGATTGTGCTCCTCGCCTGGAGTGTGCACCAAAACTTTTTCTAAAGGAGCGTATTCGGTAGTAATTATTGGCTTCATATGGATTTAGGAAAAATTTCGGCCATCATACAACGAACACTGCCGCCACCATAAGTTTCGATGACGTCAAGGGGACCGACTAGTATATTACTGAATTGAGCGAGTTTTTCAAGTTGATCGGGGCGCAAAGAAGCATGCGCGCGACTAGACATGACGAGGTAGCGTTCACCGTCGGTGTTCTCTACCTGCAACATATTACCAGCAAAAGCATTGACCTGCGCCATCGTAATATCGATGATTTCATGCCCACTTTCGTTGAGCTTTGCCACCACATTTTGGCGTTCGACGGAGTCGCTGATAGAATCCAAACAGATCACGGCGAAGTCCACCCCCAAAGCCATCATGACATTGGTATGATAGATTTCTTGCCCATCCTGATCGTGGGCGGTAAATAAGACGGCTTCGCAATCTGCCTTCTCACAAAACAGCTTCATCAGATCTGGATGAGTTCGAGGGGAAATACAAGCATATACACGTTGATTTATTCGGTCCATGATCATACTACCAGTACTTTCAAGGAACTGATTTTGCTCTTCCCAAGACGTCAGATCAATGATCTGAAAAGGACCAGCATGTTCCTGAATATGCGCGACGATATCCTCTCTTCTTTCCAAACGACGGGACTTAGCCAATACAGGATAAAGAAAGAGTTTTCCGTTTTGATGGGTTGAAATCCAATTGTTAGGGAAGACAGCATCGGGAGTACGCGGTTCTACCTTATCTTCAAATACATGCACATTTATCTTAGCCTCATGCAAACGTTCGACGAAGGCGTCAAACTCTTTAACCGCCATCTCACGAATTTCTTGGGTGGAGTGGCTATCGTCTTGCTGCATGAAAGCAT
>CAZHOC010000330.1:0-6266 GCA_964534295.1 uncultured Bacteroidia bacterium
AGCATCGATCTTCCGCTGGATTTGAAGGCAGATATCCCCGGTACCTATAAAGCGGCGGCTAGTGTGGCCTATCCTTATTACGATGGTTTGCGCCCCAATTGGGAAGGCGGGGAAAGTCTTACGATATCCCCTTGATGTCTCTCGATTGGGGATTGCCCCAAGTTGAATAATGAATACCCAATGACCTTTACTGCGTTGTTGGGTATTCTTTTTGGGGTTTACTCCCGAAAGTTTTCGGGACGCGGAACGCTTGTCTCCACCCGCAGGGCTGTAACTATTGGTGTCCTTAGCATTAAGCTTTTGGATCCCAAACAAATGCCAAAGCATGTACAAAACCATACATCTTACTTTTTTGCTTTTACCTTTATTGCTCTGTGCTCAATCCCATGCACCCAAATGGGAATGGTACGATTTTCCCTTTGCCCTAGACGAATATCGCCCCCATTTTGAGATCTGGCATAATCAAACCGTTCATCGGGCACGTCCTGGCTATTCTAGGCTGGAGCTGTCCAATTTTGATAGGGAAAAGGAGCTGAGCATAAGGATCAGTCCACGAGAATCTAGTCGTAAGTTTATCAAAGGCTACACTCTTTATGGCCTAACTCTCGATCGGAATTATGAGTACGTTTCTGAGAAGACGATTATGGTCGATTCTGCCTTTAAGGTGACTTTTGATGAAGAATATATCCTAAGTCTAGATGGCTCATTATTTAATGAAGGTGGAGTAGGGGGGAGATATACCGTCAGTTTTGATTCTCTGGTGGCATTTGGAGAAGACGGAGTGGCCCATACACTCAAAAATAATAGACGTAGTCAATTCTCTTATTTCTTTGAAATACTGGTTGAGCAAGATCCTTTTGTGCTAGAACACGGCTTTCCTACCATGACATTTTTAGTAAATGGTAAACCCAAAGGCAAAGATCAGATTGTCCGAAAGAGTGATAAACTCAGCCTAGTGCTTAGTTATCCGGATTCTGTAGAACTTGAAGGTTCACGTTTTATGATCTCAAGTTTTAAGTTGGGGGAGTATGGCTGTTTTGGCGACAATCTCAGAAATGTAATTGAGGAGGAAAGCTTATTTCCACTAAGCCTGCCAAATGAAGAAATAGAAATCGGCCCTGACAGACACTTCGCAATCAAATTGGGAGAGATGTATCGGATCGATGCCGATGGTCAACGACACCGCATCTATCTTTCGTTCAACCAAAGGACTAGACATTACTGGAGAGAACGAAAATCCTACCCAAGGAGATAAGCGTTCTGCGCAGCAGTCCTAAGCCAAAAGACTAATCAAATAATGTGTGTAAGTCTAGATGATTTTACCACTGCAGTGCCACACCTACACTCAAACTACGTGGTGGTGGATATGCGCCTCGGTCGACACCTAGATAAAAGGGCGCCCCATTGAGATAGACCTCAGGATCATACCCGCTGTACTTGCTGATCAGCCAGAGGTTTTGAGCACTGAGGTAGAGGTCTATTTCATAGAACGGTTTGTCGCGGCGGCTAGGCTTTTGTTGGATGAGGTCCCAGTTAAACTTGAGCTGTTTTAGGCGGAGGAAGTTGCCCGATTCGACTAAGCGATCTGTGATGCGATTTTCACTTTGGAAAGTGGCTCGCGGAATATCGGTATCGGTATTCTCAGGCGTCCAGCGATTGATGGCATCGGCAAAAAGGTGGGTGTTGCCATTGATTTGGTCCCGGCCGTACAAGCGCTGGTAATTCACGATTTGGTGTCCAAACTGGCCATACCATTGAGCGGAGAGCGTAAAGGCTTCCCATCGGATGCGCAAAGTACTCCCAAGGGAATGAATGGGGAGGGTACGAGCAATGATCTGTTGATCAAGCTCATTAATCTGGCCATCTTTATTATGGTCGACGAGACGAATATCGCCGGGCTGTTTGTGGGGCTCTAAGCTAAAGCTTTCTCCTTCTTGATAAAGACCATCTATTTCATATCCCCAAATACTTCCCAAAGGCTCTCCTACCTTAAGGGCTCCTAGTTGACCACTTAGGGGAATGGTCAATTGAGATTGATCTCCTAGATCTGTGATCTCATTAATGTTGTACTGATAATTTACGTCAAACTCTATGTCGATCCCTTCTCCCCAAATGTTGTAATCTCGATAACCCATGGCCAATTCTACCCCTTGGTTGCGTACACTGGCAAGATTTTGCCAAACTAGAAATTGATTTTGGTCTGGAAGCGCTACCCAAAGATTGTCAGTCTGGTTGCGATAATATGCTGCTCTAAAGCTGATATCATTGATAGGATGAAAACTCATGCCTGTGGTGAAGTTTGACTTGCGCTCCCAATCTGGGTTGCGGGTTAGGAATTGATTATCGGTTTGGAAAAAGGGTTGTTGTTGCTGTAGCTGAGCCAATTGCGTAATCAGGGTGCTACCATCGTTACCGCTAATGCTCCAACTCGCATCTATGGTAGGGTAGGAAGCGAAAAACCAAAAAGGCAGCCGATAGCGCGCAGAAAGGCTAGGGAAGAAGGCCATTTGCTTTGAGGGCTGCATACGGTCTGACATGGCCCATTCGATTCCTCCTGAAATCTCTGGAAGCTTGCGATTGTTTTTGTATTCAAAAGCGAAGGTGCTATGGTAGGAACGCCAATTGGAGCGCTGGATACCGCTTATGGGTTCTGTGGACCATTGCCAGAAATAGTACTCCTGCCAAAAGCTCTGGGAGAAGTTTAGGCGATGGTTTTTAAAGCTATCGTCATTATAGGCGAGATGAATGCGATGTTGAATGCTTTGTAGACGAGAGTTTTCAACCCGAGCTAAGGGTATGAAGCTGGCGGTATCGGGAAATTGTAGGGCTTGTCTACTCTGCCAATGCTGAAAGCTTATGCTGTTGTTGAGGATCCAATTTCCCTCATGAATGATCTTGTGAAAGAATTTACCACTGAATATTTGTTGGTTGAGTTGTTGCGTTCGTGCCTCGGCATAGAGACTGGGTTGATAGATTGCGGTGCTGCTGCCTTGGCTGGGAAATTGAAATTGTGATTGCTCAGGGAAGCGGATCGGTGGGGCCAATAGAGTATGGAAGTTGATGCCTTCATAAAAACCAAGGAGAGGCAGATAGGCTTTTTGTTGTGAGAGGGTACCATTGAGGTTGATTCCCCAGTGATTGCCATTATTTTGGATGCGCCCGAGCTTGATGCGACTTTGGTAGCGATTGAATTGGCCATCGGCTACTGGGTTGTCCTGATCCAAGGCGCTAAGGCTGATGTACCGCTCTTGCCAGAACTTACCGTTGCCGAATAGGGCAAATTGATGAGATTGACTAAAAGCGGGACGGAAGATCTCCTTTTGCCAATCTACTGGGTGCGGATTGAGACCATTGGGATAGGGGAGGGCTAATCCATCGTTTGCGCTAGCCTCATTGGCGAGGAGGGCCCAGTCATTAGGGGAGATCATCTCAGGCCGCCGACCTATCCAGCTAAGTGAAAATTCATTGCGGTATTGCAGCCAGGGTCTAATAGAGTAGGTGGATTGATGAGTGGTGAGGGCTAAGACAATGCCGCTTCTTTCTGGCCCAAGGATAAATTGTGCTTCCCGCCAATCTAAGATGTCGATATGGGCAATATTGCTGGGGTAGTTACCAATTTGTCTAATGATAGAATCTCGCTTGTTCTGGGATTCGATAAACTCCCCGTCTACGACAATCCAGATTTGGATTTTTAGATATTGAGGAGAATTAGCGTTTGCACTGCTATCCGACCCCTGCCAAAGTAAATTTCCTGGTGCGATGGGGATACTATCTTGTTGTGCGTGAGTGTATTGACAAAAAATGGGAAGGGATAGCGCGAAGAGCAGAATGCGTAGTTTCATAGTAAGTCGGAGTGTTGCTACTTACTAGATAGAATCCTGAGGCGGATTCCATAAAAAAGGAAGCCGGAAGCGAGCGCTTCCGGCTTGAGTTGCACACCTTAACCTAAAAACCTGATCAGGGTGATGATTATGTGTATCTAAAAATAAGTGTGTCCTTCTTTTTGATTACATGATAAAATTCCGAAAAACCATAAATGTTACCAAGTGGAAAATCGGAAATTTATTACACTACTTGAGCACGAACTTTCCACTATGCTCGAAGCCATTTTCGTCCCTTAATTGTATGATATAGACCCCAGGAGCCCAATTTCCGCGGGTGATTTGGACTTCTGCCTGTTCGATGGATTCTACTTGTGATACTTGGACTCCATTTGAGGAGTAGATCTTGTAGCTGTCTATCATTACCCATACACTAGGATCAGTTTTACTGACCAATCTGAGGGTGGCGACTTCTTCCATCGGGTTAGGCGAGACGAGTACTTTGAGCTGGTTTTCTGTAGCCAACTCCCTTACATTTTCGATGGTATTGCTCACTGTATTGGTGATCAACCATTCGCTATAATCAAATCGTATAGCGGCTCGGTTGAGAATCTTGGTGCCACGAGGCGTTGAGGCCTTAGGCGTGATTTTGTACTGGATAAATCCATGGCTCTCAGGTTCATTGCTATTACTATCGGGTAGGAATATGTAATCGAACTTGAAGTGAATCACTCCGTGCTCATCCAAGACCATTTTATAGTCGTGGCTATGCGCCAAAATCTCAAGAGTCGATGGATCTAAGTGGGGCGATAAAGTATCTAAGACCAAAACGTTCTGCGCTGGAGCAGTACCAATATTTTGGAATCTGATCTTATATGTCAAGGTATCTGTGGCTAGAATACTGCCTTCTGGATAAACCAAGATGTCATTTGGATCGATAGCACCCACGATTTCGTTAAAGTCTTGGACGGTATTATCCGTAGGATCACAATCATCATTCGATCCTTCAAAATACCCAAGGGTTTTTGTCATGTCGCCTATGGTTCCATTGACTGAGACCGAATCAATCAACATGATGGTATTGCCTTTGTATGGCAGGATAGAATCAATCTGCCAGATATAGCTGGTTGTACTATCATGCGCTTCTACTATATCCCACGGAAGATCTGCACTTAGGGGCACGATGTCGTTATCAAAAACCACTCTTAAATCAACATCATAGGCAGCTTCTGAACCATTGTTGTAGTAGCTGATCGCATAAGTGTTTCGGAAGCCTAAGCGTAGTACTGTGCTCGAGAGATTCAGATTCAAGTCAGGATAATCGCAGCCTGGTTGATTAGGCATGATGATAGAACTAGTACTGCTTTGGCCAGTCAGCTGTGTATTGCCAAGCTGGCTATTGTTTTCTTCTTCAGAAATGACAACATCAATGTCCTGATAACAAGGATGCGACCAATTGTTATTGTCTACTTGGCGAATAGTATAGTCCCCAGCGCCACGATAAAACTCAAATCTTCCTTGCTCATTGGTGGTGATAAATTTGCCGTCTGGCAATATCTCCAACATGATATTAGGCAACAATTGCTCCCCTTCGTCATACTCACAGTTGGTGTTTTCGTCTACGAAAGTAACCCCACTAATCAACTGACCGTCAGGTTCGGTAATGGTTTCACAATCACTCACCGATTGGGCAGTTTTGTACTGTATGTAACTGGACGGCCATTCGATGATCATGGAGTCAATTTGAGTGGCGTCTCCTAGACCAAAGTAGACTTTTAGCGTGTTTTGAGCACTCACACCACCAGTCTGACCAGAGATTTCACGCATCTGCCAAACGTCTTGTCCATAGATATTGGCCTTTACTCTTACTTTGGCGCCTATGGCGGAACGGTTAGAATTATTGCCTACGAGCGTGAGGCATTTCCAGCTATTACACTGGCCTCTTTTGTTCTTGTAGAGGGTATTGACCTGATAGTTGTTGTTGGCCACAAAGATGTCGAGATCCCCGTCATTGTCGTAATCCGCTAAGGCCGTAGCGGCGCTATTTTCTGAGTCCTCATTGAGGATCAATTGATTCTGGATGACAAACTCATAGTTCCCCAGGTTGACATACATCCGGTTCTGGTTGTCATTGTCTTGGGTTACAAAGAGATCGAGGTCTCCATCATTGTCAATATCGCCCCAGGTACTACCAAAGGAGTGCCCAGTTTCAGTAGCAATCAATGAGGTAGTGTTGCGGGTGAAGGTCCCATTGCCATTGTTGATGTAAAAGAAGTTGGCTTGGTTAGACGCATTGGTAACGTAGAGATCAAGGTCTCCATCATTGTCCACGTCTCCCCAGCTTGCTCCTAAGGAGTTACCGCCATCAGTAACGATATCCCCGGTGGTAATTTTGGTAAACTTACCGTTGCCATCATTATGGTAAAGCGAGTTGTTATCGTCTTG
>CAZHOC010000331.1:0-6264 GCA_964534295.1 uncultured Bacteroidia bacterium
TATCCATTTAGAACGCTATGAAAGCTTTGCCCGTATCCGTTTTCGCTGGGAAGGCCAGCTGATTGAGAAATATGAAGTTTCTCTCACCCAATACAACGCCATCATTAGCCGTATCAAGATCCTCGCTGAGCTAGATATCTCGGAAAGGCGATTACCACAAGACGGTCGCATTAACTTGGATATGCAAGCCCAGAAAATTGATGTTCGGGTTTCAACCATACCAGGTAAATTTGGTGAAAAAGGGGTGCTGCGTCTGCTGACCCGCTCAAAAGAGTTTTTACAGTTAGAGCGTTTAGGCATGAAAGAACATCACTTAGAACTCTATCGGCAAAACATCTTCCAGCCAAATGGTATTATCCTCATCACGGGGCCTACGGGTAGTGGCAAGACGACTACCCTTTATGCGACCCTAAATCTTCTCAACCAATCGGATGTCAATATCACCACCATTGAGGACCCCATAGAATATAATATTGAAGGCATAAATCAAGTTCAGCTCAAGGAGGAAATTGGTTTGACCTTCGATCGTTCTCTAAGAGCCTTCCTCCGACAGGATCCTGATATTATCATGGTAGGGGAAATTCGAGATCAGGCTACGGCCGAAATTGCCATCAGAGCGGCCCTCACTGGCCATTTGGTCTTATCTACCTTACACACCAATTCTTCTTTTGATGCCCTTGGACGTTTGATTGATATTGGAGTGGCTCCATATTTGATCGCGGCTTCTTTGCGTTTGGTCGTTGCCCAACGCTTAATCCGTATTCTCTGCGAAAACTGTAAAACTACTACTTCAGAGGTACAGGAGGCTTACATTCAAGACCGTTATAATATCTTAAAGCACGCGAAGCCCAATGGCTGCCCGAAATGTAATTATACCGGTTATGCTGGTAGGAGAGCGTTATACGAGCTCTTACCTATGTCAGATGAATTAGGGCGAGCGATTAAAGCCAATCAGTTGGATCGACAAGCTTTTTATTCCCAAAATGAGTCTTTGGGGACTCTGCGCGCTGAAGTATTGGATTTAATTCAAACTCAACAAACCTCCTTAAAGGAAGGCTTGCCTTATCTTTTTGGCGCAAAATAGGTAAAAGAAAAAGCTGCGAGTCTCTCAACTCGCAGCCACACACATACACAACGCACACTCCGACACAAAATATCCGCTATACAGCAGCCAATTTTCGATAAGCCAAGTCAAGCTTAATGGTATCCAACAAGGCCTTCGCCAAGGCCACAGTCTTCATCACTTTTGCCTCTGTTACTGCATCATACTGCGCTGGGTCATTCACCTTGTTGAAATCCGTTTGAGCCTCATTGACTAGGCCTTTTAATCGATCATAAAGTTCCATAGTATCTAATTAGTGTTTTTTATAACGCTAGTGGATTAGCGCTTAACTTACCTTTCCATAAAAAATGAATCCCTATACAAATACCTCTGCAAATTTGGCGGCATTACCTTGGGCAAATAGATATTGAACTCCGTTTACTTCTTGATAATACTCGATTCCAATCGCTGTTGCTAAACCAGTGGTAGCTGAAAGGGTAGGGGCACCAGGTAAACTTGCCGTTAAGGGGATTGCCGCGCTTACATCCTGGTCCACTGGTAGGTAGGCCGAAAATACCATTACATTGAGTCCATCTTCATCCGGTTCTACGGCTGAATATGCCTTATATATGGCATCATATGCATAGTCAGATAAACTACCTATTGCCAAAATAATCCGAAAATGAGTGGCTCCTGCAGGTACATCCATCGTATCAATGGGGGTAAATGGCTGCACCGTTAAGGTCGCTTCATTCTTTGCAGCATTACTTGTCAGAGCATAGGGCGGAGAGAAAATGGTATCAAGCGAAAGCCCACGATTAAACTGAAAGTCCTTTAACTTTTCTGCTCCTAATGAAATGGCTACAGAACGCTGACCACGAGCATTGACGCTATCCTGCAGATTAATCTGCTTCATCACTCCTACCAAGCGGCCTGTGATAAAGGGATCAGCTGCAGAGCGTATCAACTTTGCAAAAGACTGTCGTAAGTTCTTCCCTACCAAAGCACAGCCCTTAAACTCAGCATTATTTTCCCGCGTCCGCTGGAATGCTGGATCAGAAGCAATTTGCTCAGCGCTTGGACCATTTGCAATACGAGCAAGGTGATCCTTTACTCCTTTCTGGCGATAATGACTTACCCCACCTAAATTACCTTCATACTTGATTAATCCTTTCTGTCTTGCCATAACTTCTCTTTTCGTTCTACTTCAAAGACAGAACAATAAAGAAAGGATATTTCGTTTAACTTTGGTAGGGTTAAGAAAGTCTTAAAAGCTGTCCAGACTTACGACAAATTAACCTCCTTCTTTATTCTCAAAAGAATACTCTTTTCCAGTAATGAAGGTAATTGATAAAATGAGCCATTGTTTTGTAATTAAACCGGAAAAAATTATTAAGCTCTCAAATAAATAGCATGCACCATGATTGTATTTAAAAAAATCTTAATCCTTAGCTGTAGTTTTATTTTTTGTTTGGGAGTATTGAAATCTCAAAGTGAATACTCTGTCGATTGGGGACCTATATATGAAAAAGACAAGGGAACTTTCTCGACCCTCAAATTAATCGAGATGGATAGTGAATACTATTATTTGATGTTTGATAATCGTAAAGGTACATCCATCGGGAAATTTAATCACCAGCATAAACTAATTGCGACTAAAAAGGCCCCCTTCAACTACTCTCAATTTAGAAGTAACCTAAATGAAATCATCCATACCAAGAATGGCACTTTTGGATATCTCAGTTCAGTGAAAAATAAGAGGTGGGAATTGTATGTATCTAGATTCAATCAAGGGAACTTTAAAAAACCGCGCTTGATTCACAGCCACTCCTATCGCTACGAATTAAGTGTTAGGCCAGGATGGGCTCGCACATATTCTACATCGGACAAAGCGAATGAACTAATTGTTCGCAGGGATAGTAGCCTAGTGGGTTTTACCAACATTATTTCTACCGGGGATAGACGAAATCGAGAGGAAAGCTTTAATATTGCTGTATTCGATGCAGACCTTAAACTCCTATGGAATCGAATCCAAAAACTTCCCTATGAGGATAAGTTTCTTGATATTACCCAAACAATTATTAGTAATGATGGCACCATTTACGTCCTAGGAAGATTATTCAATAAAGGAAAAAAGAAAAAGTCGAAGGGACTACCTGCTTATGATTTTAAAATCTTTCAAATTACCGAATCGGATGTTAATGAATTTGACCTTCGGATAGGCGAAAGCATTGCCCCAACAAACGTGCGTCTGTACTTTCCCTCTGAATCTTCCTCCGAAATTCTGATTAGCGGATTTTATACTGATGACAAACGTGAAAGTGGGCTCCAAGGAGTTTTTTTTGCTAACGGTACAAAAGAACAGGGAATTGAGCGTATTGAAATTCACGATTTTGAGAAGGACTTTTTAGAAAGCTTACTCAATGATCGAGACCTCGAAAAGGACAAAGGGCTGACAAGTAACTTTGATTTTGGTTCCCTACTTTATTTTGACGACGGTAGTCTTGGGTTTATTGCAGAAAACCGATATTTACTCACGTATAATTCTTATGTCAATGGGAACTCTCAAACTACCTACAAGTATTGTTCTGAAGATCTTATACTGGTACGCTTTAGTATAGCCGGAGAGCTATTAGGGCTTACGCAGGTTCCCAAAAAATATATTTCCTCTAATGGTTGGAAAATGGTCTCCTATTCTTTTGCCATGCATAATAACAAAGTTTATCTTCTATTCAATGATGGTAAAACTCGCTCAGAAAGAAAAGAAATAAAGGCTAAAAAAGGAGGAGTTTATACAGATTTGGCTGTAATCGATGAAAATGGTCAAACCGATTTTCGTGAAACCCTTTTTAGCAATGAGGATATAGGGCTAGTCTATGTGCCCACAATCTCTATCTCTACTGATGGCAAACTATTAATAGGAGCAATTGAAGATATGTCTCCCGATTATAGAATGGGAATAATTGAGTTGAAATAATAATTTGAAATTAGATTTTAATCTGTGTCAGGAAATAAAATCTACTTTAGAATTTACCTTGAAGTTATTCCCTCAATTTCGCTCCTCAAAAACGTCCCCCATCAAAAAGCCGCCGCGATGATAGCCGGCCGTTTGTCAGTCGCAAGGGTAATACGAGTCCTCCTGTCGTCGGACCCTTGCGGCTGACACTCTTACCGGCTGGAAGGCGGCTATCTTTTTTGCTTGGGGTCGTTTTTTCTGCGGGAGCTGAGGCTTTGAGGCTCCGCCTTGATTTTTTCGCCTGCGAGAGCTTCAACCTTCACTCACTTTCGTTCGCTCAGGCCTCCAGCCCTCTCGGCGAACCCTTATGATGGAGGTGCTTCGCACCACCATCTGTGCCCTAGGCACCATAAATAAAGTGGGGTCGATTTTTTCTCCAAGAGCTGAGGGTGTGCGCGCTGAGGTAAAAACCAAATTAGCAGCTCGAAAAACGAGCTGCATTGTGAATTACATATTGATGAGAATAAAAGGTTTGTGCCTCTTTTCTAGTGCTTCTATCAAATGTAACGTTCCGCGAGAGCGGCCATCCCAAAAAAGAATGGCTCGATCTGCGTAGTCCGCCATAAGCTGATTTCGAATAGGACCAGCAGCCTTTCCATATTTAGCCCAATTAGGTAAAAATCGTCTTAGCTTATGCCCCTGCAGTTTTGCATATAATTCTCCTAGTTGGTCTGCGCCTATAGCTCCTCCAGAGATGACCTCAACGGGGAGTATAATCTCTTGGCTACAGACCTGACACAGCCGTTTATTATTCTGAAATTGCCGACTACCGGCGAGTATGATTTTTTCCATAATTATTCGGAAGTATTTGAATGGATAAACACACATAAAGAATCTGGCTCATAGCGCTATGCTTGAGCGATAAAGAGTGAACCCATAGATAAAATTTCCCTCCCAGTAGGGAGGGCATGATGAAAAGGGGTTTTTAAAAGTATTCAGGTAGTGTTAGGTTTTCGCTACTTGCGAAAAAGCCATGTTCCAAATGCCATCGAAATGATAAGAGGATTTCGTTAACTAATTTGTCCTTTAGATAAGCAAGAGTTTCAGTATTCAAATGAAATGCCTGAGCGTAGTGATGGGGTTCGGATTGCACAGCGAAAAAATAGAATTCTTGATAGCCATAGATAAGGCTATACATGGCGGCTTGCAACCAATACGCATATTGACGACTGAAGATCCGTTTGCGAAACTCAGCTATGCTTCCTACAAATTTGATGTCAACCCCAATTTTGTTTCGCTTGAAGCTTAAATCAGGGATACCCGTGAGGCTTAAACCCGAGCCTTTTTCGCGTATGATCTTTTGGACAGGATGCTTGAAGGCATAGCGCTTGATTCGCTTCATGAATGGATGCTGTAACGCAAGTGTTACTAATTCAGTGATTTGGGCTAGCTCAGTATTTTCAATTACCTCTTTCCCTTCCATTTGGGCTTGTTCTCTGGCAGCATTGCGCGCTACTTGATTGGCTTTGATCCGGAAATCCCGAGTGGGATCCGCTTTTTCGAATACGACGAAATTGTTTTGTAAATCTCTGCCAAATAAAAGGGCTTCGAAGACCCTGCCTGCAATCATGGGCTTGGAGGCTGTTTTAGGCTTGGAGACATACTCGATGTAGTGAAGGGGGCTCTTGGTAAATTCCTTGAGACTGGAATAGGAAAGCGGTCGTATGGGATAGGCGTGAATGCCTTGGGCTGAGAGTTTGCGGAGTTCTTTACGGCCAATTTGTCGGCGGCGAAGATTGACTACCCCTTGGGTGGCCATGGTTTGTTGAATTGAAAAAATATTCATTTCTTTCGTTGTTGAAAATATTCAATAAATAGCCTCGACCCTACTGCAATAGGGCCGGGGCTTTCTTTTAGGCAGCAAACTTGACTGGTTGGATGGCCCAGAAGTTGGATTTGTTGTTATTGGTTTTATTAGGGCGCATGCCCTTGAAGGTAATGCGATAGACTTCTCCTTCTAAGAAGTTTCTAGCCATACTGACTAATCGACTAGAGGCAGTGCGCAAAATTTGAAACCCTTCTGCAGTTTGCTCAATGAAATAGGCGCAGTCCTTTTCCACAAGGTTCCTGGGATCATTGAAATCGGGGATAGCGTCAAGGGATTTTACTCGAATGAAAATAAGTGTCTTGGCCTCACCTTCACGATGTGGTGTCCAGTATTCCATTGCCACATTGACATTGCGAACTTGGACGTCTGGTAAGTGGG
>CAZHOC010000332.1:0-6252 GCA_964534295.1 uncultured Bacteroidia bacterium
AATATCCCCCTTTGGAGGGGGCAGGGGGAGGAAAAGAGAGAAACAATATTCACAAAATTTATCCATCATACTTCAATCGAGCCATTTGATAATTTGATATTGCTCAGGATCTTCGACATATAGGCCAGCAACATAGTCATCCGAAAAATCTATTTGTGAGATTTCGGCATCTAGTAAATGATTGACGTAGGTTCCGCTGCGAGTTTTTACGCGAAAGCGTTCCGCGATAAGCGTTCCTCGAACCATACCATAGTGGTCCAGAATGCCTTTGATAATGGCATGTCCCCAGATCTCACTGCCTTTTTCAAATAGGGTAAAATTATTTTGAATGAATGCCCGTTCTCCAAAAGCAGGATCGTTGATCAGGGTCCCTTCGACTTTGGCATTTTCTCGAACCACTAGTTTGCCGGGATTATTTTGATCACGTCCAGCAACTACAATGGCACTGGGATATTTGAGATAAACTTCTGGTTCTATAATAACAGAATCTCTAGCAAACAATTGCAGACTCCCTTCAAAGCCGGCTTCTACAATAATACTAGGGGCGATTAAAAGCACTTCATTTATTTTGCATTCTCTTCCTATCGAAATCGCCTGCTCAGATATTAAAATGCTACGACCAGATAAATAGTTGTCTTGTAAACGGATGGCATCGTGGAAACGGAGGAGATTCGTTTCTTCCCGCCAAGGTCCGAGTATACTATCTTGGGTAAGTTTCCCCCAACTAATAGCTGACAAGCTATCTTCGGGAAGAGAATTAAGTAGCTTGCGAACTTCCACAAAATTGTCATAGCTCAGGTTGGGGGATTTGTAACGGCTATTGGCAACTTGGCCTTGTACGAGATTCTTCCCCTCAAAACGGCGGTTATTGATTTGCCCACTACTGGCTCGACCTGTTGGAAGATAACATAGGCCTTGTAAGCGAGTTTTCCCTACAAGCCGGATGGATCGATTTTGATCTTTGACAAAAAGGCTTGCCTGCAGGATTCCAGAAGGTTTTGCCCCCCAAAGGGCTTGACGATCCACAATTGCCTCGCCATATTGAGAACGAATCTGGAGGCAGCCATAAAGTCCCCAAGGAAAACTCTCTACTTGGAAGCTATCCGCCTTGCGCCATAGGGAGCCCGATTGAGATAAATCACTTGGCTCATTTTGAGCGAAGGTCCAAACTGCGACAGACTCTGCTCCTTCCCAGGCGAGTTCTTGATGATACAACTGGTTTTGAATGCTAGTTTGATAATGCTGCAACAATACCCCCCCTCCGACCAACATGGCCACCAACAGACTGATCATTACAGCATAGATCAGGCTCCCTCCTTTGAGGTGTGGAGATAATGCAGCCATCAGCGTAGATAAATGGTATGCCGTTTGGGCCCCTCTAGGATGTAAAGACTATCATTCATGATCTTACCTACTTTGTAGGCGCCAAGGGAATCTCCGACTTGAGCATAATGTATCTGCGATCCAAAGCTCAGAATCGCGGTAAGTTCTGGCTGATCACTTTGCCTCGAGATACCATGATAGCGAAATAAATCCGAAACGATCATGGGAGTTTCTTTTTGTTTAGGCTTCGGACTTCGTGATCTAGTTGAAATCGTGTTGACAACAGTATTTTCCGAGACTGTTTTCCGCCTCTTTTTACCCACTTGAAAGGGATCTTCATAATCCAAGTTCAAGCTTAATTGAGTCGGAGCTTGGATCGATTTTTCTTTAGGGATTGCAATAGTTTCTGTTACAGCTTGAGTTATCTCTTCGTTTCCCTTAGGTCCCCAAATACGGTAAATGACTCCTACCCAGATGAGCAAGACAATGGGAATGAGGACTTTATTGGGGATTTTGGCGCTCATTTCTTTCTATCCATGAGAAAATAGTAGATCCCACGCTCACCATTATCAGATTCAATCACTATTTTTTCTTTATCAATATCAATTAATTCTCCTACCAGACTATCTTTAATAAACAGATTGTAATTATCATCTAATCTAAATCTCTTATTAAGAGAAAAGTCAATTAAGTCTCCGACATAATATCCGGAGGAATATTTCCAAATTGTATTATGTGTATGACTGGCCAATTCACATCCAGCCAAAACTCCGACAAAGATCAATATCAAGCATCTTTTAATCATTTGAGTAAAATTCAGTTTTTAATCTATTATTACCATTTCGATAACTATCGGTAGATTGCGAGGATGAGGGTAGATAGATAAATTTATTAGGACAAACGCATCATAATTATCAAGAGCCAATTCCAAGTCAATGAAATGATGCTTCAGGATTCTATTGCAGTTTTTTATAATAACAAAATTAGCATTTCTAGTTCATTATTATTGATTTAATATTCTGGTACCTGTTCTTTAATATATTTAGGATTAACGAACCCCTTATTGATTTTTCATTATTTTAAGTACCCTACCATTTTTATCAGTAAATACAGATAATCCACCTCCTGTTTTTAGGCGATTTGTATAAGAAAAAACTTTTGAATAAGGGAAAATCGGAATTCTCTCTTTATTTGATAGCTCAAGGAATTCATTACTTTCCATTAAAAGTTCTTCTAGAGAATAATCCAAAATAAGAATAATTGAATCAGAGCTATTCTTGTCAAATGGTAAACAATAGCTATTCTTAACTCCTTTTTTATTAACATAGTCAATAGCTTCAGAATCGTTACTGATTGAAAAATAAATAGAAGATTCTGTAGTACCTAAACATGATACAAGAATTAACACGGCAAAAAAATATTGAATTCGCATTATTTTCATAAAGACTATCGTTAGAACAACTCATCAGATTAACATCTACAATTCCAATACCTTTATGACATTTTTATTTAATTCCATTTGCAAAAAATTTTACTGTAAAAAAATTACCGTTTTAATCAAATGGTATAAAATATCAATATAAAGATATCTATTTTTTAATCCCATCTTTCATTAGAGTTAATCCATCCTTTAGTAATTAATGCATCTTCAGCAAGATTTGAGCTTGAAATATTGCCCCAATCATTAGTTGTATAAGTAGGTGTCAACTTATCGATCATTCCACCTACCTCTAACGTATATGATGGTATATTAAGAACAGTGGGCGTCATTTCGTCTCTCTTCCATGGAGTAATCCGATATCCTTCACTAGGTAAGTTAGGATGCGTATGAAAACTTCCAATGATTATTTTGGTTTTATCACCAAATAACAAGGCGTTTAGAATATTAGAGTCAGAATCGTAATTGAGAGTCGCGCTCTCTTTGTCTGCAAAAGATTCTTCTCTAGTATTTTCTATATCACTGTGTATGTAAAGATTTATTGATGCAGTTTCTGTATCTAAATAAATAAAGGCAGATTGTTCTATTTTTTCATCTCCATTTTCCGCATTTGGGTTGCTTTGATCCCATAACTTCATAAAATCAGAATTACTTACATTCATTTGTATTGGTTTACTTTCATTATTAAGGAAGTTGGCTGAATTATTTCGGCTTGATTCATTAGAGGAGGAGCTAGCTTTGGCTACTTCTAACTGTAAATCAAAAAAAGACATTTCTTTTACTTTCTCGGAGTTTAACAAGCGTAATTCAGTATTCTCGCCTACTTGACCTATAAAAGTAGCATCAGCGGAATAGTATCTTTCTAGTCCTTCAAGCTCTCTAGAATCAATTACCCGATTCTCGCTAAAAGCATAAGGTGAATTCCACGGATAATCCGGTGCAAGTGGATCAATAGACAAGAATCGCCCTATTCGAGGATCATGGATTCGGTATTTAAAGAATAGAGAGTTTCCTTCCCCTTTGATTTCATCGTCAACCGCTTGTCCTTGGAAGCCATAGCGGTAGTTTTCAGCCTCATACTTCCGATTAGGCATTTCCATGCCAAAGGGATAGTAATCTTGGGAAAGGATGACATCCGCGGTATAGCCGATAATGGCCAGTGGTCCTCCCTCTAGGAGTAGGTCTACATTCTTCTTATCAGAGACTACCGTTAGGACATTACCTAGATGATTAGCGAGCTCATACTGCTTTTGTCCTACGATACGCTTGTGGATGCTTGAGCTACCCGCCTGTGCTTGCGGCTGATTAACCGAGCTAAAGCTGCCTGTCGGATAAGTCCCACTGTACTCCCACAGCTCCAGGCGTCTTTCTACGCTGTGTAAACCTGTCCGACTACTCCCATATAGATGCACTTCTTTTTGGACTAACTCTCGATTTTCGGTATCCACCGCTCTTTCTGATCGGCTGTATACTGAGATCACATTCCCTTGGGCATCACGGCTGTAATAGGTAAATTCTTTAACCACTTCATTCCCATAGGAAACTTCTTTGCTAATCCGGTTACCCATCGCATCATAGCGGAACTGGATATAGTCTTGCTGTTGACTCCCTGTTGGATAATTAAAATCAATGCGGGTGATTTTGTTGTACACATCCCAAGTGATGGTCTCAATATTCGCCTCGATGTCCTTGGTTAACTGTCCAATTTCATCATACTCATAGGTATAAGCAGGCGTACCTGGGCCCTTACCTTCTAACTCCCCTGCAACATTTACCCCTACTACTTCATCAGTAATGCTTAACAGCCGGTTCGCTTTTAGTTTGCCATTATTATCTAATTCGTATTCATAGTCCGTGATATCATCAAAGAGTACGCCCTGATCATCTCTTCGTTTAAGCGTCAGGATATTCCCCATACCATCATAAGTATAGCTGGTAGCATACTTCTGAATATTATTTTGGTTAGGGCTCCATACTCTTGTAGCGGCATTGTACTGATCAAAGGCCTCAGCCTCTCTGATCCGATTGAGCTGATCATAACGATAGGCCATGGCCTGCATGCTGGTGGTAAGATTACCCGGACTGGTGGGATTTTCCAGCATGATGCCCGTTAGCATCGAACCAATATTCCCATTGAATAGATCATAATGTGCCGTCTCAAAGCTACTGCCCAAGGGTGCATGAGGATCACTAAAGTAAGATTGCGTTGCCCCAATTGCGGTATAGTCCTTTTCTGCTTGCTGCCAATAATAATTAAGCTGATAACCCATTACATCGGTGGCAAAGTTGCGGTTGAGATTAGCAATGGTCTGGGTTCCTCTTAGCCCGTCTCTACCCGGATCATCCTGACTTCTTAGGGTAGGCGCATTGACACTCTTGATCCAACCTTGTAGGTTGTAAACAAAGTCTTTGCCCTGAATCAGGTCTTCTCCGATTTCCTCTCTGGCCAATGGCCCGTGGGCATAATAATCATAATGCGCATCTTGGTCCCAGATCACCCTATCCTGCGAACTAAAGGCATGGGTAATCCGGTTATCCGCATCATAGCGGTAGCGATAATGGTATTGATCGATCTGCCCGTCTTGATAATGCACCGCATTGACATTGCCACTGACGCGGTCAAACTCATAATCAATGCGTTTATAGGCATGGAAATCTCCTAGCGCCTTAAGCTCATAATCCACTTGTAAGAGCGACTCAACATTACCCGCAATGTCATAAGCATAATGACTCGAATGGGTAATCGTAGGCGTAGCACTATGGGTCTCTATGCGTAGGACTGCGCCAACTCGGTTACGGGTATCTATCGCATCGTTGGGAAAATCGACTGTACTAGGCAGAGCTGTTAGATTTTGATAATTCGGTTGGTTATCCGAATAGACGGTCATCGTTACTTCGGTGAGCACTCCATCACTAAAAGCCGGATAGCCAGTGGTATTATTCAAGTTAGCAGGATCTAGTGGATTGTTTAGTCCAGCGGGATCAAACTCCCCTACTTCTATGCTACGGCCCAGCTCATCGTATTTGGTATAGCTCCATGTAATCTCTTTGGGATTCTGTTGGGGATCTGTAGCACTGGCCTGACGTGCGTTTTGGGAGAAGCGTTGCTGGCCCAGACGGTCATAATGGAACGTACTGGCCGCATCTACATCAGGATTATCAGTGGTTACTAGCTGACCAAATGAATCATAATTATAGCGGGTCGCGAGGCGGTGATCAGGCGTAAGCTCTGCTTGGTTGGCAGGAGGAGTACCATTACGCCAATCTGTGATCGCATTGACATCATCAATGGTTAGATCCAGAATGGCAACGCCCTCGGGCGGAATGGTTTGTACCAAGCTACCCGACTGATCATAATAATAAAGCGTATAATGGTATTCGTCTAGGGTATAGCTAATCTCTAGCTTTTCAATCACCTGCCAGCATTCTTGCTGGTAACCTCCCTGAAAATCTGCGAGTGCATCGGCATAGGCCATGTTTTGCATGACCAG
>CAZHOC010000333.1:0-6244 GCA_964534295.1 uncultured Bacteroidia bacterium
GTATTATAGCCAAGTTCTTCCATAAGCTCTCGGTATTGCTCACCATCAAGCACATCTATTTTTTTCCATACTTCAGAAATACCACCATAAGCACTGAAGGTAATTAATGGAGTTGCTGAGTTTCCGGACTTTGTTGTAATTAAAACAACCCCATTAGCGCCTTGCGCCCCGTATATTGCAGCAGATGAAGCATCCTTTAATATAGAAATGCTTTCAACATCAGCAGGGTTTATTGCTCTGGTGTCTCTGGTCGGTACGCCATCAACTACATAAAGAGGATCCGTTCCCCCAAGGGAACTAATGCCTCTAATATTTAAACTTATGCCTTGGCCTGGTTTCCCTGAACTTGGATTTACTACTACCCCAGCAGCTTTTCCGTAAATTAAAGGCCCTATTTGGGTATTGGGCCTTAGTTCTAAGTCTTCATTATTAACAACAGAAATAGCCCCTGTGATGTCTCCTGATTTTTGAGTTCCGTAACCAACAACAATGACTTCGTCAAGATTCTTTAAATCATAATCAAGAGATATTTCTAAATAAGTAACATCTCCTAAGCGAATATCTTTAGGAATCATCCCCGGATAGACACAAGTAATAACATCCTCGCTATTGACATCTGCTAGAGAAAACGTCCCATCAAGTTCTGTTAGTGCTCCTTTCTTGGTTCCTTGCACAAAAATACTAGCTCCTGCTAGCGCTGTACCTTCTGAGTCTCGTACGATACCCGTTATTGTATGAGACTGAGCTATTAGAGAATGTCCCAGCAGCATGACTGTGCATAGGATAAGGTAGTACTTGTAGTAGTTCTTGATATTCATTGAGTTTCGAGAGATGAAGTAGATGTCGAACTCAAATTAGGTGTGTCCCAATCCCCTTAGAGATTGAGGTAGTCAAAAAGTAGAAATTTGCTTTTTGGTTTTTTTATTAAGTTTCTGATTATTAGGTGTTTATGTATTTTTTGTCCTTGCTATAAAGTAAATATGTAGTAGACAATAAAAGGGCCTTCAATAAGGATTTTGCAGTAAAATTTGACACGAGCGTTGCAAAATCGATTGTAGATACTCGGCTGATTTTATACAGAAATGCTTGGCGGAATCACTCCTATGTTTATGCTAGTTTGCAGTTAGTAGAGACGATGATCCGCTGATTTTTTTTATAACTTCCCCTTGGGAATCGGTTAGTTCGATTCAAGCTTGAGGGTAAAATCGATAGATTCGGGTACCTATCGAGTGAAGTCTACCGATTTCTTTGTTGTCAGATGGCTCCTCAGAAAAGTGATGCAAACATGGTCTTAGTGAGCTCAAAACACTCCCTGATTTTGAAGTATATATTGATACTATTGATGGTAAGTCATATTGCGGTGGCACAAACGACCACAGACTTTACCTTCAAAGAATTAGAGCAAACGATACAAAAGACTGCCCAATATGTCCAAGAGAAAGAGGAAAGAATAGCTAGTATCAAGTCCTTATTGGACCATGAAAACGAACAATTAACTGACATCCAAAAGTATCAGATTAATAATAATTTGATTGATGAATACTGGGCCTATTCATTTGATTCTACCCTTAGTTACATAAGTCGAAACATTGAATTAGCAGAAGAGATTGGAAATCAAACATGGATTGGTAAGAACAAGCTTAATTTGGCTTTGCTGCTTGCCTCATCGGGTAGATATAAAGAATCTCAGGATATTCTAAGCCGACTAAAAAAAACAGACTTATCCCCTTCATTGATTATTGATTATTATAATTGTTACCGAAAAATCTATTCGGATCTAGATTACTTCGCTTTTTCGACAGATACCCGAAGTGATTATACCCAAATTTATAAAGCCTATACTGATTCAGTTGCCTCTATCCTTGATAAGGATGACGATGAATATCTATATCTCCAAGAATGGGAGTTGCTGGATCGAGGAAAGTTTAAAGAATGTCTTGCAATCAATTCTTTGAGGTTATCTAAATCCAAAATTGCTACTAAGGAGTATTCATATATCACTTTTCAAAGATCAATGATATATGAGCAAATGGGCGATCGACAAATGGAGCAAAATTATTTGATCCGTTCAGCGATCTCAGATATTATGGCTTGCCGAAAAGACAATGCCTCCCTGGCAAAACTAGCCTCGCGAAAATACGAAGAAGGAGATCTCGAAAGAGCGGCTTCCTATATTCAATACTCCTTTGATGATGCTACTTTCTATAATTCTAAGTTGCGGTTTTTTGAAATTGCTCACTCACTTTCCCGTATTATGGAAGCCTACCAACGGGATTCTGAAAAAAAAAATAAAGCATTACGGACCTTCTCAATTATACTAAGTGGTCTAGCCGTAGTACTGCTTATACTGTTTTACTTTGTCTTTGGGCAAAATAGAAAGCTTCAAAAGGCAAAAAATGATATTTATGAGATTAATGAACAATACAAAAAGCTCAATGGCTCTTTAGAAGAAACTATGTCTGAGTTAAAAATTTCCTATGATGACCTCACAGAAGCAAACCGGATAAAAGAGTTATACATAGGAAGCTTTATGAGTATTTGCTCAGATTTAATCGATAAACTAGATCGATATCGATTGTTGGTGAATAAGATGTTAAGAGCTAAAAAATATCAGCACCTTTTTGATCTTACCAATACTAGAAGTTCAATAGAGGATGAGATAAAGACATTTTACAACACCTTTGATAAGACTTTTATTACGATCTTCCCCTCATTTGTGGAAGACATCAACGAGCTTTTTGATGAGGACCAACAAATTGAGCTGGGAAATAATGAGATACTGAATACCGAATTACGAATTTTAGCCCTTATGCGTCTAGGTATCAAAGACAGTACGCGAATAGCGCAACTCCTGCGCTACTCTGTAAACACGATCTATAACTATCGTACTAAGATCAAAAACAAAGCAAAAGGTAGTCGAGAAGAAATTGAGCAAAGAATTTTGAAAATTGGATCTCATAAGAATTTCAAAGAAATCAATCCTTAAACTTCTTTAAAACCTAATTGCCAACCATAGACTTCTCTAAACTCATGCCCCAATATGCCAAGGGGCCCCCATCTCTAAAGCGAGGCGAAAGGAAATAAAGATATTCTACTCATAGAGGTCAACGTTTGGGGCAATATCGGCTCGAAACGTGAAGAATTCCTTTAACGACTTTTGTCTTCTTACTTGACTTGTACTCGATATAGTAACTTATACAGAATCGGCACAAATAAAAGGGTGATAATCGTGCCAAATAATAAACCGACAATGATCCCAATGGCCATCGGTTCCCACATCAAGCCTCCTCCGAGATAAAGTGGTATCAGACCTAGCGTGGTAGTGAAGGTTGTCAGGAGAATCGGGCGTAAGCGTTGCTGGCAAGCGGCTAAGATGGCATCCCAAGGTTCGCGGCCAAATTCGTTTTGCTCCAACTCGATGCGGTCGATCAGTACGATGGCATTGTTGATGATAATCCCCGCCAGCGAGATAATACCCAAGAAGGCAAAGAAGCCAAAATAGGAGCGGAATATGAGTAAGCCGAGTACTACGCCAATTACTCCCAGCGGGATCGCGCCTAAGACAATCATCGTCTTGCGGAAGGAATTGAACTGTAAAACCAATAAGAGCACAATGAGGAAGCCTGAAATTGGTAATTGATCGATGACTGCTTGCAAGCCTGAAGCGCTGTCTTCGGCTTCTCCTCCTAGCTCATAGGTGTAGCCAGCGGGCCATTCTTGAGAGGCTGCCAAAAGCCAAGGCTCTAGCTCTGCGACTACTTCATTAGCGTTAAAACCTCCCTGCAAAAAGGAGTTGACAGAAATGGTTCGATACAAATCACGTCTTAGAATCTTGGCAAATTGCCAACTCGGTACTAAAGTCGCGACTTGCGCTAGCGGTACAGAGCGGCCACTACTTTGAGCAAAGATATTGATGGTTTTGAGCTGACTGATATCCAACTCCTCGGTATTTTGACTCCGCAGCATGATAGGAAGACTTTCTTCTCCTTCTCTAAAATCTCCCGTCTCAAAGCCTATCAAAGCGGTCTGCAAAGAGAGGGCAATGTCTTGGTTAGAAAGCCCTGCCCGACGTGCTTTGGCCTCATCAATTTGCACGACTAGCTTTTTGAGCTTTGGACCCCAGTCGTCTTCAATATTGAGGGTGCCGGGGATATTATTGAGTTTGGCCCGGATTTCTTCTGAGAGACGGAATAGTACGTTGGGATCTGGCCCGCTCACACGCACCTGTACGGGTATACCTGAGCCTCCTCCCTGCTTGAGGCGCTGTGCCTTTACGGTCGCATCGGGCAGGTTGAAGAAGGCAAATTCATTAAGGGCGTCGATGACGGCTTGGTTATCATCTCCAGAGGTAGTATTGACCAAAATGTGAGCATAATTAGATTGGGGTTGCGAACGCTGATAGCCCAAATCGTAGCTCAATGGTCCCTCTCCGACAAAAGAAGTCCAAGATTTTACGCCCTTAGGTCTTTGCTCGTTGACTTGTAGTTCCTCCGCCAAAAAGCTCTCTAGCTTTGCTATGTTGGCTTCGCTTTGTTCGATAGCGGTCCCTACTGGAAGGTTGACATCTACGGTGATCAGATTGCGTTCTGAGTCAGGGAAAAAGATAAAAGGCAATTGTCCGAGGCCGAATAAAGAAAGCACAAATGCCACCAAGATCCCCGCAATGAATAACCAAGGCCTTTTCAAAACAGGTACTAGGATCTGGACATAAGCTTTATTGATACGATCGAATATGCTAGGTTTGGCTTCTGCTTGTTCTGGCTGCTTTTTGATCCTAATCAGAACGCTTGCCAATAGCGTAACCACGGTGAGTGAAAGCAGCCATGATGACAATAGTGCGAGTGAGATCACGACAAAGAGCGGTCCTACGATCTCGCCTAGCGTAGACTCAGCTAGGAAGAAGGAAAGGAAAGCTGCGGAAGTAGTGAGGGAAGAAATGAGGAGGGGAATCGCCAGCTCACGGCAGGAATCAATCGCTGCTTCGGTGGCTTTTTGCCCATCTTCCATTTTTACCATGATGGATTCTGCGATCACAATGGCATTATCCACTAGCATTCCCAGGGCCATGATGAGGGCCGCTAGGGAGACTTTATTGAGGCCAACGCCTAAGAGTCCCATCAAAAAGATCGTACAGATGATTGCCAAGGGGATGAGACTTGCTACCACGATACCTGTGCGAAGGCCTAGAAATAGCAGCATAGTCAGTAATACGATCACTACTGATTGCAGCAGATTACCCACAAAGTCTTGGATAGACTCATCGACCACTACATCCTGTGAGGCGGCTCTAAAGGTTTTTATCCCTACGGGGAACGTTTGTTCAAGGCTATCGAGCTTGCGATCTACCTCTGCTCCCAATTGTACAATATTGGCTCCTTCTTTCAAGGCCACAGAAATGGCTAGGCCTTGCTGGCCATTTACCTTTACCATTCGCTCTTGAGGCGTTTCATAGCCTTTCCTGATACGCGTGATGTCGCCGAGGAAAACCGTTTCTCCCTGTTGACCTACTGGAATGATTAGTTTTTCTAAGTCTTCGAGGGTTTCAAAATTACCAGTAGGCTCAAGGATAATGCGTTCATCTTCTACATTAACCTGACCACCTGGAAAGAGGATATTAGTCGAAGAAATAATATTCTGGAGTTGACCGGCGGTCAAACCATATTGGGCGAGAACGGCATGCTCAAACTCCACCATTACCTGCGCTTCTTGGGTACCCATGATACTCACGCGCGAGGCATTTTTTAAGCGGATTAGATTATCCTTGATAGTTTCAGCATAATCTTCGAGCTCAGCATAAGGAAAGCCATCTCCCTCTAGGCCTATCATGATACCGTAAACAGTGCCAAGACCATCATCTTTGACATCGGGAGGGACGATATTATCGGGTAAGTCGGCCTGCAGGCTCTCCATTTTTCGCCGCAGTCGATCCCATACTGCTTGCAGCTCTTCTTGCTTGATATCTTGTTTGAGGTTGACCTTGACGATAGAAACGCCAGTGCGAGACTCACTAGTCATGAAATCAAGCTCAGGGATTTCTTGGACTTCTTGTTCGATAGGCGCGGTAACGAGGGCTTCGACGCGCTCGGGGCCCGCACCGGGAAATACCGTTACAATTTGCGCTACCCTAACCGTAAAGGGGGGCATATCATTTCGCTCCAGGCCATTATAGGCTGACAGTCCCAGCAAAACCAATACCGTCAGTAAAGTGAAGGTGACGCGATTATTATTGAGAGAAAGTTGTGTG
>CAZHOC010000334.1:0-6237 GCA_964534295.1 uncultured Bacteroidia bacterium
CTCTGGGATGACTCCCTAGCCCAAAATACCCAAACGGCCTCTAATCTAGTCGCAGGTAAAGCATATCAAGTACAAATAACAGACGATAATGGGTGTGTTGCTACAGTCCAATCAGACACTCTAAGAGCTGGTCCCAATCAAATAGATAAAGACTTGATAAGTGATCATTGGAGCATCTTCCCTAACCCTGCTAACAACGCAATTTGGTGGGAGGTGGATTGGAAAAAACCTACAGCCGGGACATTACAACTTAGCAGCATTTACGGGCAAAGCCTTCAAAGGCAAAGCTTCCCCAAAAGTAAGCAGCACTTGATTAAAATAGAGCTTGAGAGCCTCCCAGCAGGGATTTATATTCTTGAAGTTGATCTTGGGGAGCACCGTTTCACGGAACGATTCGTCAAGCAGTAAGTTTTTTTTGTAACTCCAAATAGCTATCTTACGAATAAGCTATTAAGAATATAACCAAAGCCATGAATATGAAAAAGATTCGTAATCACCTACTTGTGAAAGGCTATATGTCTCTACCTCTTTGGGGCAAAATCGCAATCCCTGTTGGGGTCTTGGTTTTGTTATCCATGCTCAAAGGGATCTTGTCTACTGGCTTTTATTTAGGCATCATTTTGTTGGTAGCCTATCTAGGTTTCAGTGCCTTCTTGTATATCAAGGACAAGACAACAAAATCGTAAGCAAGTTTTGTTTAAAGATACGAGTCTCATCTAATCAGATGAGACTTTTTTTATTTAGGGACGGGGTAGTTGAATGCAGAAAGTAGTGCCTTCGGTAACTGCAGGGTCTAACCAAATTTCCCCCATATGGCTTTTGACGACCTTCTTACACAAAGCAAGACCAATACCAGTGCCCTCATACTCATTACGAGCATGTAGACGCTGAAAGAGGGTAAATATAGCATCCTTAAATTCTGCCGGGATTCCAATGCCATTATCTGAGACTCGGAAAAGATAATTAGAGGGCATGGCAGAAACCGTGACATTGATCTCTGGAGTAACGCCTTTGCGATGAAACTTGATCGCATTGGAGATTAGATTTTGGAACAAGAGGTTGATTTCCGCCTCATACCCTTCAATCTCAGGCATAGGAGAAATCGAAACTACTGCCTTTGTGTCCATAATTTGCTTGTCCAGATTACGAACTACTTTTTGCAGCAACTGATCAAGATTGATCCTGGTAGGTTGGACACCGCTACGACCAATACGAGAATATTTGAGGAGATCTTGTAGCAATTCATCCATCCGAGCGGCACCATCCGCAGCAAAATGAATAAACTCAAGAGCAGACTCATCGAGCTTCGGCGCGTATCTCTTTTCTAAGAGTTGCATATAGGCTCTAATTGTTCGCAATGGTTCTCTCAGATCATGAGAAGCAGCATAGGCAAATTGTTCTAGATCCGCGTTAGATTGCTGCAATAGCCGGTTTTGGGTGCGGATAGACTCACTCTGTTCCGCCAAGAGGCTATTTTGAGATTGAATTTCTTGATTCTTTAGTTCAAGCAGGGTATGCTGTTGGCTCAGAGCTAAATGCGCTTTTTGCTTGATCTGATATCGACTCAATAAAGCGATAATCCCCAATATGGTGAGGAAAACAGCAACCAGACTTAAATAGAGTTGCACCTGTCGATTACTACTTTCTGATTGTAAGGAGTCAAGCTTTTGCTTAGAGTTTTCTAAACGTCTCTCCAATTCAAATCTTTGCTCTAAATCATCGATCTTTTCATCCATACGGATGTTATGCAAACTGTCTTGATAACGCTCAAACTCTGTTCGCAGATTATATGCTTGTCTAAAATCTCCTGCATTTGCCCTTAATTCAGCCAATTTTTGTAGGAGTTGGATAGTAGCCTCCTGGTCTTGCAGCTGTTTGGCCAATTCTAAGCTTTGATCATAAAGGTTAGTCGCCTCTTGCAGACGGCCTAAGCTTTCTAGATGACCCGCATATCGGCCAAGAAGATCTTGCTGCCAGCTTGCATTTTCATTTTCTAGGGCCAGTTGCCATGCCTGTTGATAATATTGTTCAGCCAAAGGCAAATTTCCCATGGTTGAGTAAATGCCGAAAATATTGGCGAGCATGCCTATGGCTGGATCAGGATTTCTTAATCTTTGTTTTATCTCTAAGGATTGCTCGTAAAAAGTGAGCGCCATTTCATAATCCCCCTTGCTCTCGTGAGCTACCCCAAGGTTTGCGCTTAAGACACTAATTGCTCGAAAAGAGGGCTTGGGAGCACTTTTTACAATGACAAGAGCCTCCTCTAATATTTCAATAGATTGATCATAACGCCCTACCCTTTCCAGTAGATAACCGATGTTACTCATGGTCATCGTTTTGCGCGGCAAAATCTGCTCTCGGTCATAAATTTCTAAGGCGTGATTATAATGGACCAATGCTTGCTCATAGTCACCTAGGGTTTGCATCAAAATACCCGCGCTATTTGAAATAACCGCAAACAACATATCGTCCCCGGTATTCTTGGCGATGTTCAATCCTTTAGTATAGCAGTCCCGTGCGGCGAGAAGGTGTCCTTGGATAAGATGAAGTTTCCCGAGGATATCAAAGGCACGTGCTTGGAGCACCATATTATCAGAGGCCATGGCTAGCATATAGCCTTCCTTGGCAAACCCCATGGCTCTGTCGGGTGAGATTGCTCGATAGCCTTCAGCTAGTTTAAGGAGTACCTCAAGGTGCTGTACCCCTTCGGTCTCCATTCTCAAATTTTCCAAGCTGTCGAGCTGCTGCTGAAAATCTTTTGATTGCCCATATCCAGATAAGGGAAGGAGGACGCACAAAACCAAGAACAAGCGCTGAAGAAACATAAATTGAATGTTTGTCTAAGCAATTTAATTCATAAAAAGAAGAAATCTCTTACCTCAACCCAAAAAGCTGAAGCAATTAGCATTTTTTTCTTACATCGAAAATTGGGGCCTCCGGGTCTTTTTTACGCGGATATACATTACTCAGAAAAATATCAGCATACTGAAGAAACAATTCAGATTTTTGAGAAAGAACTCTTCGTAGAATATTGCAAAGGCAATTAAATTTGTGAGGCTTTTTGATATATTGAATAAACAATCAAATCGAATAATAGCCATCTTCAAAAGATAAATACAGAGCATAATCACCTGAAATACAGATTTTTACAAAAACTCAAGCAGATCTACCCAAATTCAAACCTAGCACTATTTTGCCACAAAAAATAATTTCAATTTTGTATTAATTAATTTTTCCTGTGATATTCGAATTGTCCTAAATTATTAATCACAAAATTTCGACAAATACATATCATTATGAGAAATTATACCTTCTTTCGCGTACTTTTTGCTCTTGCTTTCGTCATGATGGTCTCTGCTTCAACAAGCTTCGCTCAGGATATCAACAAGGGTAAAGGTGAGTTGGTCAATTTTAACCATTACTGGGATGATGGTACTTGGACTGAAACAGAAACTGGCCTAGAACCAAAGATGATTGCTACTCCCAATCCAGCCACCGCTGAAAGTTTGAGAGTATTTTATGCCCAACTACGTGGGGAGACGCAGTTGGCACTATACGATCTTTCAGGAAAATTGATTGCAAACGGTCAGGTAGGAGCGAATAATGAAACTGCAGGTTCTTACGATTTTCAAATCGCTACCTTAACTTCTGGCATATACTTCGTACGAATGACGAGCGGGGATTTTGCCACCACTCAAAAAGTTGTGGTACGCTAGTTCGATATATAGCTTAAATATAAAAAAGGGCCTCATTTGAGGTCCTTTTTCCGTTTTTAAAGCCTATTAAAAATTCCCATTTCGGTCGAAAAGGCGTAACTTTGCCTCGCATTTTTAACTGATACTGGTTTCATATCAAACATGAATCTTTCTAAACAATATCAACCCACCGAAATCGAAGATCGTTGGTACGCCAAATGGACTGAGGCAAAGGTGTTTAAATCAGTTCCTGATGAAAGGGAACCCTACACCATTACCATCCCTCCGCCAAACGTGACCGGAATTCTTCACATGGGGCATATCCTGAACAATACCCTTCAGGATGTTTTGATCCGTCGTAAGCGTATGCAAGGCTTTAATGCTTGCTGGGTACCCGGTACGGACCATGCCTCTATCGCGACTGAAGCTAAGGTGGTGGCGATGCTCAAAGAAAGAGGAATCAGTAAGCAGGATATCAGCCGAGACGAATTCCTTAAGTATGCATGGGAATGGAAAGAAAAGTATGGGGGCATCATCCTTTCGCAGCTCAAAAAGCTAGGTGCTAGCTGTGACTGGGACCGCACCTCTTTCACCATGGATCCGGAATACTCTCAGTCAGTGCTACAGGTCTTCTGTGATTTGTATGAAGAAGGCTACATTTATCGTGGCAACCGTATGGTCAACTGGGACCCAAGTGCGCAAACTGCAGTTTCAGACGAAGAAGTAAATCATAAGGATACTCCCGGCCACCTTTATCACCTACGTTACCAAATCGAAGGCAGCGAGGATGAATATGTAACCATCGCTACTACTCGGCCTGAAACGATTTTGGGAGATACTGCCATTGCTATCCATCCTGAAGATGAACGATATACTCATTTGCATGGCAAAAAGGCGCTTGTTCCATTGTTGGGACGTGCCATTCCGATCATTCTAGACGATTATGTCGATCGTGAGTTTGGTACCGGTTGCCTGAAGGTGACACCTGCACATGACACCAATGACCACGAAATAGGTTTACGCCATAATCTAGAAGTTATTGATGCTTTGAATCCAGATGGTACAATCAGTGAGGCAGGGCAACTATATATTGGTCAAGATCGCTTTGTTGTTCGCAAGCAAATCAAAAAGGATTTAGAAGCAGCTGGTAATTTAGTCAAGGTAGAGGATTATAATCACTCTGTCGGCTACTCCGAACGCACAGACGCCGCGATCGAACCGCGCCTCTCTGCCCAATGGTTCCTCAATATGCAGGAGCTTTCTAAACCAGCACTGGAAGCAGTCAATAATGGTGAGGTTCAGCTTATCCCTCCCAAGTTTATCAATACCTACCGCCATTGGATGGAAAACGTAAGGGATTGGTGCCTATCTCGCCAGCTTTGGTGGGGCCATCGCATCCCTGCTTATTACGTCAAAGGAACCAATGAGCACGTGGTTGCCATGAGCGAAGCGGAAGCCGTAGAAAAGGCACGTGCCAAAACGGGTAACGCTCAATTGACAGCAGCAGATCTCGCTCAAGATGAGGATGTCTTGGATACTTGGGCCTCTAGCTGGTTATGGCCAATTAGCGTCTTTAATGGCCTTACTCAGCCTGATAATGAGGATATAAATTATTACTATCCTACCAACGATCTCGTCACCGCACCAGAAATTCTTTTTTTCTGGGTAGCGAGAATGATCATAGCGGGTTATAAGTACAAGGGCCAAAAGCCTTTCAACAACGTTTATTTGACGGGTATTGTCCGAGATGATCTTCGCCGTAAGATGAGTAAGTCTCTGGGCAACTCACCTGATCCTTTAGACTTGATTGAGCAGTACGGCGCTGACGGGATTAGAGTTGGTATGTTATTGGCCTCCCCTGCGGGGAACGATTTGCTCTATAAGGAAAGCTTGGTAGAGCAAGGCCGTAACTTTGCTAATAAGATTTGGAATGCCTTCCGCCTGGTTAAAGGATGGGAAGTAGCAGATATTGAGCCTAGCGAACGCGATTTACTCGCCTTAGATTGGATGGAAGCCAGAGTATCAGAGGTTTCTGCGGAGATCGACGACCACTTCGAAAAGTTCCGTATTTCTGATGCCCTGATGAGTGTTTACAAGCTCAAGTGGGATGATTTCTGTTCTCTTTTCCTTGAGTACATTAAACCGGAGTACGGTCAGCCTATCGCTCGCCAAACTGTAGAAAGAGCCATCGATCTATTTGAGAAAAATCTCCAATTGATCCATCCATTCATGCCTTTTATTACCGAGGAGTTATGGCATGGCCTACGTGATAGAGAGGAAAATGACTTTATCTGTGTTTCAAATCTATTTAAAGCGGAGAAACCAGATACAAGCGTTCTCGGAGAGATGGAACTCATAAAAGAAGTTATCAGTGCAGTGCGCAACTTCCGTATGAGCAAAAACATCCCCAACAAAGAGGCGATTGAACTCTTTATCCAAACAGATGCTCAAGCTACTTTCGAGAAGTATCGCAGCCTTTTGACCTGGATGCTTAAACTTTCGGATATGAGTTTTGTCACTGAGAAAGTAGACGGCACGGGTA
>CAZHOC010000335.1:0-6235 GCA_964534295.1 uncultured Bacteroidia bacterium
CTCCGGCAGGAGTCCCGGCAAATCTAGAAACTGCTGATGGCTAATATCACCCTCTTGGTATCGGAGCAGTTTTGATTGATCACGCTGATTGAGAGGTTTCTGTGCGATCCGTGCTTCGGGGAGCTCGTAATGATAATCCGAAAGACGAATTGCTGAGATATGATCAGGTATGGACATTCTTTATTGACTAAGCGGCATTTCTACACTCACAAAATCGAGCGAGTCTTGGTTCAACAAATCAAAAAGGCGCGTTTCTTTGCCTGGATATTGGACATAAAGCGCATTAGACCATCTGTATTCCTCCATCATTTCGGTTTCACCAAGGATGAAAGATTCTACATTAGGTTCTACCAGGGTATACTCTTGCCCTTCGTGTAAAAAGTTCAAACGATTCTTATTGGGGAAATCTCCAGCCACAGCGAGCGTGGAGCCAATCTCCAGATACACCAACAAATAAGGGATGTCCGCCTGTGCCAGAAGTGAAGCATAAAGCGAAAGTTTGCCTCGAGCATCTGCCTTTTGAGCGAGTAGCATCTCATGAGGACGATAAAAGATTTCGTATTGCCCAGAGGACTTAAAGGCAATTTCCTCACTAACAAAATCCAGCAACTGCTGGGCCTGATATTCTTTACTGCTATCTCGGTCGACTAGTTTGTGCACCAATCGCCTCAAGCTCGGGGAACCCGGCATCGCGATAGTGGGACTCAAATTGGGGATAATCAAGGTATTGCTGGGATCAGCAGAAAATAGCACTGGCCCATTGTAGACATATTCGTATTGATGCCAGCGCACCGCCTCTGCCAAGGTCAGCGAATAGTCTCCGCCACTTAGTCGCCTAGTTGTATCCGCTGTCAGTTGGTCCGCAGGAAAGCGAAATACCATACCTAGACTATCCGGCAGGATTAGGCCATCAAGGGAAATATATTCGTCGAGATGATCGCCAAAAATAATGGTCGTGGTATCCAGGCAAATTTTACTCAGCTGAGTCCGATCTGCAAGATCCTTAAAGGCAATGCTACAGTAAATATTACCCGTATTTTGGTTGAATTTGTAAAACTGAGCCTTCGACCCAGTGGCTTGTCCCAAAAATTCAGGGTAGGCAATCACCTCAGAGGTCATATGGTTGATCATGCAGCTTTGCAGGGGAGTGTAAGGAGAGTCCGTTTCCGTCTCTTTTTTACTTTCCCCTTCGGTGAACGCTGGGTTGCAGCTCCACAAAAGCAGGATAATAGCCGAATAAAAAAGTGTTTTCATAAGGCAAAAATACTCATTCTTAGAGGATGGTTTCCAATACTCCTACGAGGCGATTAGCCTCTTCGAGCGTATTGTAATGGACCATACTGATTCGAACCACGCCATTTTGGGCTTCTAGCCCGAGATCATGAATCAACTTTTTGGCGTAGAAGTCTCCATAACGAATAGCGATTTTATGCTCGTCTACTTGATCGACGATGGCTTTGCTGTCCATAGACTCATGCGCAAAGGCAATGGTCGGCACTCTTAGTTGGGCGTCTGCACTGGCTTCGCCGATAATTCGAGCTTTGGGATGTGCGTTGAGAAAATCTACTACAGGCTGGGCTAAGGCTTCCTCATGGGCAGACATTAGGTCAAACATTTTTTGCCAGCGCTCGCGCTCAGACGGAGCGTTCTCCGAAGGAAAATGCGCCTGATACATACTGTCCAGATAGTCTGTTAGCCCCAGCATGCCGTAGGCGAACTCAAAGTTGACGTTGCCCGGCTGGAATTTATAAGGAGAGTCTGGTCCCGTAATGAAGTAATGATTGATTCCGTCCATCTCGAGCAATAGCTCTTTGCGACCGTACATCAGCGCATAATGAGGTCCATAGACTTTATAAAAGCTGAAGATGTAAAAATCGACGTCCAAGGCTTGCACGTCTACCAAGCGATGCGGTGCATGGGCTACGCCATCTACACAAATCAATGCACCTCTGGCATGAACATAGTCCGCGTACTCACGGATCGGATTGAGGGTTCCTAAGATGTTTGAGGTATGAGTGATCGCTACCAATTTGGTACGTTCATTCATGAGCTTACCAAGCTCATCAAGTTCAAAACGTAGACTATCAGGCTGGGTTTTCCAGATACGGACTTTGATCCCTAGCTTTTCCAGATCCATCCAAGGGGAGACATTGGCCTCATGATCACTATGACTGACGATGATCTCGTCCCCGATTTTCCATTGTTGACTGATGCACAAAGAAAGAATACGAATCAACAGGCTAGTAGATCCTCCCATAACAATTTCTTCCGGATGCTGCGCATTCACATAACGCATCATGGCTTCAGAGCCTTGGGATACGCGTTCGACGGCTAGTCGCGACAAAGGATAAGAAGCACCGTGCTGGACAGGCGAGGTAAGCAAAAACTCATGGATCCGATCAGCAATGGGCTTAGCGACAAAGGAACCACCAGCATTATCCATAAAGGCCCAATCGCTATTGAGGCCGGGGAAGTGTTGACGTACGAGGGAGAGATCAAGCATGTTTTTCAGTATTAAGACAAAAGTATAAAGTAGAAAGACTTTTTGCCCCAAGCTCCAAAAAACTTTTGTCTCTGTTCTTAATACTTTCTACTAACAGTAAGTAGACGCTGATCACTATACTTAGCCATATCAACAACAATCCATCGCTCTATTAGTTAGCAGAGAAGTAAAAAGTAGATAGTATTTAGTACAAAGAGGGAGAGACAGAGAGCATCGTTTAGGCCTATTTTTTAAGCTTCTAGATACTAAATACTATAGTCTAAATACTGAATTAGGATATGGCAAAAGATGAGTTTGAACACCTAGACGAAAGAGATATAGACCGTATCGTAGAGATGGCCTGGGAGGATCGCACGACCTTCGACGCCATCGAATCACAATTTGGCATTAGCGAGGGTCAGGTCATTAGGTTGATGCGCAGGGAGATGAAGCCATCCTCTTGGCGAATGTGGCGCAAAAGAGTGCAGGGGCGTAGCACAAAGCACGCCAATAGGAGAGGTGAGGGAGTAAAAAGATTTAAAGCGAGTCGTCAGAAAGATATCTCACATAATCGATCTACTTAGATCAACCATTTCGAGCAAAGCCACGGCGGCTTCTTCCCCTTTGTTACCGTATTTACCACCGGCGCGATCTTCTGCTTGCTGCTGGGTATCAGGTGTAAGCACACCGAATATCACTGGCTTGTGGTGTTTGAGGCTCACATTGGTGATACCGTTGGCCACTGCATCGCAGATAAAGTCAAAGTGTCTTGTTTCCCCTTGAATCACACAGCCCAAACAGATCACTCCATCTAATACTGGATGATGGGTCAAGGCAAAGTCTGCTCCAGTAGTAAGTTCGTAGGAACCGGGTACGTAATGGACCTGAACATCTTCGACACCTGCCTCCTTTAAAACCGAAAGGGCACCCAATTTGAGTGCCTCGGTTATTTCGGAGTTCCATTTACTGACAATGATCGCCACTCGATCTTCCTGGTGTGATTGACCAGTGGTATATCGAATGCCTGAAAGGTCGTGTCCTTTGCTCATTATTCTGCTACGCGACCTAGGTACTTGTCAATTTGATTGCCTTGCTGGCTAACAGGATAGTCATCCTTGATCTTTTGATAAAGCTTACGCGCTTTAGCAATATCGCCATTGGCTTCATAGTTCTCTCCAGCTTTTTGGAGGAATAATGGAGTGGTATTTTCAGACTCTGCAGGAGTCGTAGCGGCTTTTTCGAAGTTGCTGGCAGCTTTGCCATAATCACCCAAGTCTTCGTAAGCGAAACCTAGCGCGATGTAAGTTGACATCCCTAGGGTATTATCACTAGTAGAAACAGACTCAAGCATATCGAGGCCTTCGTTGACTTGTCCTAGCTTGAGGTAAGCCACGCCTGCATAATACTTAGCTGCATTAGCAGTAGCAGTACCACTGTGGTCGTCGATTACGTCTAGGAAACCATAGTTTACACCATCACCATTAAGGGCCTTCTGCATTGAGTCTTGCTCAAAGTAGTAGATCGCCTTAAACATGTCGGCATTGGCCTGTTCGTTGGCCGCACCTTGGTTAGAAAACATATATACCAAACCAGCAATTACCGCCAAGACAATTAGTCCTGCTACGATGAGTAGGTTTTGGTTTTGGGTAATAAAATCATTTATCGAAGCCTTCCCTTCTACTTCTTCTACGATAACCTCTTCTTCTAAGGATTGGTCCTTTACTTTCGCCATAATAACGGGTGAATTAATTCTGGTTTGCAAAAAAACGAAATCCGCTTCACATCTACAAAAGTTTCGCGCTATTTGAATGAGAAACAATGGATTAAATCACAAAGGATTTCATAAATCGCACAAATAAGCACTTAAAAAAGGAAAGAGGATCACTCATTTGAGCAACCCTCTCCCAGATATTTAGATGTAGTAAGTCCGAATTATTCGTTACCTGCCGAATCAAAGTCGTAGGTAAGGGTGAAACGCAGCGTATTTTGCAGCGGGTGGTTTTGGGCCAATGGCGCCAAGTAAGAGAAGTTCAAGCCAAATACATTGTACTTGATACCTGCTCCAAGCGTGATAAAGCGACGGTTACCGTATGCTGGTGGCTCATAGAAGAAACCTAAACGAGCAGCAAACAAATCGCGGTACCAGTACTCAAATCCTACTTGAGTATTCAACTCGCTAAATTCTCCGCTAAATCCGTCTGGAGAATCACCAAAGCTACCGAATACACCGGTCAATAGTGGCTTATCAGAACGACCACCTTCAGATGGAACCATCAATTTATTGATGTCGTGAGAAAGGGTTACGCTATTATAATCATCCAAGTAAAACTTGAAGGCATAACCTAATTTCAAGTTAGTTGGGATGAAATCGCGTTCGGCGGTAGCCGCTGTATAAGAAACTTTAGGACCAATATTAGAAATATTGATACCAGAGCTAAAGTTTACAGGTAGATCAGACACCCCGCTAATACGGAAGTCTTTTTTGTAACTAAAGGAGATATCACCAGCCACTGAGTTGACAGGGCGACCACCCGCAATGTTACCGTTAGAAGATAGTTCTGAGTGGAAGTAACGTAGGGTTACCGCACCAGAAAGCACTTCAGAAATTTTAAGGGCATATCCTACGTCAAGGGCAAACTCATTGGGCTTAGCACTACCGATTGGCTGACCGAGACCGTCTGTGAAGTCGATCTGACCCAAAGAGAAATAACGTAGAGAAGCTCCGACTACCCCGGCATTACCAGTATTGTAGTAACCAGAGAGATACATCAAATTGATGTCAGGGATACCCAAGGCACGTAGCCAAGGAGAATAAGACATGGCGAAGCCCATGCGCTTGTCCATAAATGCCAATGCAGAAGGGTTCCAGTGCATGGCGTTGGCGTCGTCTGCGATCGCAACTCCTACCTCACCCATACCGCCGTGGCGAGAATCAGGACCGATAGATAGAAATGGAACTGCAGTAGTAATAGTCTTGCTACCTTCTGAACCAGTTACTGGCCCTTGTGCCTTGAGGGCAAAGGGTGTTGCTAGTAGAAAGCTTAGACAACTTGCTATAAAGATTGCTTTCCTCATCATACTAATGTGCTACCTTAATTGATAGTAAAAGAGATTTTGTTAGTGTAGCATTAGCTCATAGGCGGGAAATATTTCTAGTGTGGATATAATGCAAAGTTGAAAATTTTTCAGACTGATTCAGAATCTAAATCTTTGTCAACCTTACCTTCTATAGCTGACAAATATAATCCTTTTCGTGAATTTATCGCAATAGGACCAAGCGGTTTGAAGCCTCTACAGTGCGACCGCTTTCCATGTCCTCTAACAAAACGCGGTAAACATACATTCCGTTGGCAAGGGGACTTCCATTTGCACCTTTTCCATCCCAAGTGGCTCCTTCATATACATTACCTACTGCGTAGAACTCATCCTCTAAGACCTTGACTACCTGCCCATTAAGGCTTGTAACCACAATTTTAAGCTTTACATCTTTGCCGTCAAGATTATGGCTCACCAAGAAGGTAGTAGGCTCATCCCCAAAGGGATTTGGATAGTTCATCACCTGATCGAGAACCGCCACTGGATCGCTAGTAACGATAAAGTTGGTGGCATCTTCCGCAAAATTATTTGCAACATCCCATACCCTTATTTTTAGGCTATGCGGCCCTTCGGGCAGATCTTTTAATTGATAACGAACCACTCCTCTCTGGTAGCTATTGGGTTCCGATTGATAATAATCATTGAGCAAATACAGCT
>CAZHOC010000336.1:0-6232 GCA_964534295.1 uncultured Bacteroidia bacterium
AACAGCAACAACTTGTAGAAAGATTGAGAGATGAACTTCGTTCTCGACATGCTTAATAAAACTCTCTAAAATCAGAATGGAAGCCTGCTCAAAGCGGTCAGGGATTGCATCGTCTCTTTTGAGCCGAGGAGGTTTGCCTTTAGGGTCCCTTATCGGGGAACGATCAATCAACAACCATTGGTTGACGGTATCAGGAATGGCTACCACGGCGATTTGCGGTACCTGAACTTGTAATTTGCTAACGCAGGCTTGACTAATGAGGAGAAGAAATAGTGAGAAGAATAAGAGAATGTTTTTCATAAGAACTTTCAAGACTCAATTTTACTGAAACTCCCCAGCCCGGTAGCGCAGTAATTCTTGGTAGGCAAAGGCCTCTTCTATACCTTGGGTACGTGCAATTCTTGCCCAACGAATTGCCAGCGGCAAATTACCTAGGTGTTCACAACCAACCGCCATATTTAAGGCTGCTTTGCCGCAACTAAGGCCATATCCGGTATGGCTTGCAATGGGTCTCCAAAGGGCCATTGCTGCCTCCCATTTGCCCTCTTGCGCCAAATCGCCCGCTTTTTTCATGTTTATGGCAATCTCATCAGTAGGCCCAAACTTGCCCGCGTAAATCTTGCGTTCGCCCATGATATAGGTCTCAGCCAAGATTTTGATGATGGTATTGCCTGCACTCGCTGCCATTTGAATAGTGGCCATGCGCCTTATTCTTCTGCCCGCTTTCCCTGGTTGGTTTAGGTCGAAAATGTTGAGATAGGGTAGTTCCTGTAAGAAAATATCCTCAAAAACCACCGATGCATCCTTAGCATCATAAACCCGCCAGCCAACGGTCAGTTTGCCCTTATTGCTTGGTTCAACCCCAAATTCACGGGGCATCCTTTCAAATTCTGGCTTAAAATACTCTAAAACCAACAGTCCGTCTAGGTCATTCGATTTGCACAAAACCTCAACTACTTCTTTGGGTAGCGGAGGCGGAAAGGAATCGGGTAAGGCCCGCCTCATCTGCACCTTTATTTTGGAGGTTTTGAGTGAATCTGCTGTATTAGAGGCTTGCATATCAGCTCCTACTACCGCCGCATAAGAAAAGTAACTGGAATCAATCTGATCATTATATTCCTCTGGCAAGTTGATTTCTAAAAACGGATTGTCAAGCTCCTGATCAGGCTTAAACCCTTGACTGCGATCCAATAAGCCTAAATGCTTGAGGTGTGAGGGGAGGATTACCTCTTGGGGAGAATACAATTTTAGTTCAAGGGTGCTTAGGCATGCAGTCGCAAAAAAAGCCAGACTAAAAAGCAGCAAGTAATGTCTCTTTTTCATGAAAAATCCATCTAAAGCTTAAGTTACTAATCTTTGCGTATTTTTCGGTGAGGATATCAATGGGGAAATGAATAACAAAAAGGATAAACTGCACGAACTCATCCAATCGATGAGTATGTCTGAGAAGCGATCTTTTAAGCTTTTTGCCAATCGACATACTATTGGGGATCAAAATAATTATCTGACTCTATTCGAAATGATTGAGCAAATGCCGGTCTTTGACCAGGCTGAGCTTGAGCGTTCGCTGCAGGCGGTAAATATGCCTACTCGTCATATCTCCTCCGACAAAAATTATCTCTACAATCTCATCCTCAGAGGTTTGAGTGTCTTCAATAGCAATAAGACTACCAGTCTCAAGGTCAAAGAGCTACTCCACCAAGCCGAAATTCTTTACGAAAAAGGCCTCTTCGAGCAAGTGCTCGGTCTGCTCAAAAAAGCCAAAAGCAAGGCTTTACGCTATGAGTTATATCCCCTCTTTATCGAAATCTCTTTCTGGGAACGCAAAACCAAAGGCAAACTCGGTGACATCCGAGGTGTGAAACAAGCGCTCGAGGAAGCGATGCACTATATGGCCCTGCTCGACAATATGCAGGCCTATATGAAGCTTTATTATGATATCTCCGACCTTCGTCGTTCAATCAGTAAAGCCCGTACGCCCAAGACCGAAGAAAAGCTAGCTGCCTTTATCCAGCACCCATTTTTGCAGCGGGACGATATTCCTATGTCTTTTCAGGCAAAGCTTAACTATCGTCGGATCTATGCCATGTATTACTATTTGGTGGATGATGAAGAAAACGAAATGAAAACCAATGAAGCTCTCTTGGCTTTGATGGATTCTCGTGATGATTACGCCACCGAATTTCCGGGAGAGTATATCACCGTTTCTAGCCGCCTCTTGATTTTGAAACGGCATAAGTCGGAGGTCGAATTTCAAAAGACGCTGGATGATTTTAGACGTTTCCCCTATGAAAAAATGAAAAAGAAGCGCAATAGCGTGATCGCGCAGGTGGAAATCGATAGTACGGCTACGGAGATGTCTAGGCTTTTAGAAAGAGGGCGTATCAAAGAGTCGCAGGTGATGCTCAATAGCATGCGAGAATTGGCCCATAAGTATAGGAGCAGGATGAGCCGTTCGCAGAAGCTTTCGTACCACTATATGTACACTTATTCCTATCTCGCGGCAGGGGAATATCGTACGGCCCTCAAGGAAGTAAACTATCTACTCAATGAGTTTGATTCCAGTGTGCGTCCGCAGATGTATAGCTTTGCCCGCATGCTCAATATGGTGATCCATGCCGAACTAGGAAACCTGACGGTGCTTAAATATGAAGCAGATTCTACGGCTCGCTACCTAAAAAAACGAGGCAAAATGCACCGATTAGAAACCATTTTGATTCGGATGTTTAGGCGTTTGGCCCGTTCCTCTATGGCGACAGTTGATGTGCGCGTAAAACGGAAAATCCTGCGTTCTTTTCGTGGGGAGTTAGAAGAAATCTACTCTGATGAATACGAAAAGAAGACCCTGATCTTCTTTGATTTTAGGGCCTGGTTAGACAGCAAAATCAACAACATCAGCTTTGCCGAGGCCAAAATGGTGCTCCTTCTCAACGAGATTGAGGAAGTGGAGGCGGAGCCAATTTAGTTTTGGTTTTATTACCGCTTCGCGGAACGATCAGCCCTAGCGGCTACTCGCTAAACGCCAATACCCAAAGTCGGCTATTGGCCATAGGGAATACATACCCTCCTATAGGGATGAGCGTTCCGCGCAGCGGTCTCTATAAAAAAACAGGAAAATGCGGAGCTATTGTAATCCATAGCCCCTGAACTCACAAAAAGAGGATTAAACAGCCTCTACCACTTTCACCTCAGGCACCATGCGAGACATCAAGCCTTCAATGCCTGATTTTAGGGTCAAAGTAGAGGAAGGACAGCCCGAGCAACTACCTTGCATGCGGAGCTTAAGCGTGCCTTCTTCAAAGGAGTCATAAACGATATCACCACCGTCCTGTGCTACTGCTGGACGTACGTAGTTTTGCAGTACTTCCTTGATGCGTCCAACTAGTTCGTCCTCATCTCCAGCAGGTACGGCTTTACTTTCTTCAGCCAAAGTACCTGTGATAACCTCTTGCCCAGAGGCAAAGTAGGCCTTAAGAAAATCCTTTACGACAGGAATGATCTCTTCCCATTGGAATTCTTCACCTTTGCTGATGGTGATGAAATTGTGCCCAATAAATACACGCTCTACAAATTTGAAATCAAACAATTTGCGAGCGATGGGAGCTTCAGTAGTCTCGTCTACCGAAGGGAAATCAGCCGATCCCTGAGCCATTAGGACTTGACCAACGACAAATTTGAGGGAAGCGGGGTTGGGCGTTATTTCCGTATATATCATGATGCGTTTATTCTAAGTTTATTCGTCAAAAATACGAAATTATTTACAAGCTTAAACGCATCTCAGGCAAAGATGTTTGACCATCAGTTAAGGGCTATATAGTTTTTCTTTAATTTCTTTTGCTTGGATCATCATCTCAATAAATGCTAAGCGTTCTGGGTCTTCGTTGGCTGCGCTATAGGCTCTACCGATGGCCTGCTCAAAAGTGCTTTGGTGGAGGTAATAAGAGTCCCGCAAAAGCATACCAAATTCAGCTACCACAGTGGCCCACCGATGGTCTGCCGAACAACGATCCCAAGGCGTAATGCTGGCATTGAGGCTTTGTTGGATTAGCTGACTACTATCCTCTGTCGGATGCTTATAGCGAAACTTGACCGTTAGTAGCTCTACGGAGTTTTGCATTTCCGCATCAGCATACCGCAGCAGCTCATCGCCGGTATAATTACTGGCAAGTACATCCGCTGGATCTGTGTAGGGAGTGATTTCGTAAAGGGCGGTAACTCGGTGGCCAACTCCCATATCGCCAGCATCGACGCTGTCTTGATCAAAATCAGCATTGCTCAATATGCGGTCTTCATACCCAATTAAGCGATAGGAATTCACCTTGCTGGGATTAAACTCCACTTGAATTTTGACGTCTTTGGCTACAGTGAGGAAGGTACCAAGGAAGTTATCTACTAAGACTCTTTCGGCTTCGGCTTCTGTATCTAGATAGAAATAAACCCCATTGCCATGATTAGAGATCTCTTCCATCATATAATCATTGCCATGGAAGTGGCCTACCCGCAATGCACTCAGAAAGATTCCCTTTTCTCGTTCTGTCTTGATTAGCTTCACGAGCTCTTCAGTATTCGTGATTCCTAGGTTGAAATCTCCATCCGTGCACAAGATTACTCTGTTATTACCCTCTTCGAGGAACGCTTCTTCCGCTAATTGATAGGCAGTTTTTATCCCCTCACTACCATTGGTCCTACCGCCTGTCGAAAGTTTGTTGATCGCCTCCAGTATGGTCGCTTTTTCACTACCGGGGGTAGGAGCTAAGACGACCCGGGACGCTCCTGCATATACGACGAAAGCAACTTTATCCTCCGGTTTTAGCTTTGTTACCATCTTTTTGAGCCCATGTTTTAGCAAGGGCAGATTATAAGCAGGATTCATAGACCCTGATACATCAATCAGAAATACGAAGTTTCCCGCTGGCATAGTGTTTTCTAAACTATCCTTTGCTTTCAGACTGATGCGGACGATCTGCTTTGCTTGATTCCAAGGGCAAGGACTTACCTCTGTCTGCAATGCGATTGGATGTGGCCCTTCTGGCTCAGGATATTGATAATCAAAATAGTTGATCAATTCCTCTGTCCGAATACTAAAAGGATATGGCAAGCGATATTTCTTGATGCTAGCCCGAAGTTGAGTATAACTAGCATTGTCGACATCTACACTAAAGGTGGAGAGAGGCTGCTGGCTTACCGGCTTGCGGTCGTTTTCTATAATTGGAGGAGGAATTACCGTAAAGCTGCCCTTAAATGGAGGTTCGTAGGCAGAGTAATAATTCCAATTGTTTCTGGCATCTTCTGATGAATGATCAGGTTTTCTACTATTCAGATCGGGCAAAGGCGGTCGAGCCCTAACCCCCAGATAATTGATCTCAGATGGGTCTGGAGTAGGTACTATCGAGGGTGTGGTCGCGATGCTACCCTGGATATTTTGAGTACTCATCTGGTGACCTATACTACCCACAACGCAACAATCTCCATAGGGATTTTCTGCTACTATTACTACTGGATTTAGGGTGGCCTCTCCGCTTCTTTTTGCCTGCCTCTCAGGCAGAAATTGCTGATAGTCAATCTTCTCATCCTTGGAAATCGTGTTCTCACTTTCCGGTCGCCAATCAAAAGCCTGACCAAATTGAAAGGAGGTTTTAATTTCCGCTAAACGGGCGGAGTCCTCGTCTAGATAAAAAGCTAAGCGAAAAGTGCTATCAGAGCTGATACCCTTTAGGGCAAACAAAAACTCCTTTCTTACGCCCAATTTATGGACAGAAACCCGGCCCTTGGAAATCGTCAAATTAGTAAAGGAAAACTGGCCAGAACTATCCGTCTTGGACTCAGAAAGGAGATATGATTGTGCATAAAGTTGAACTTTGAAATCAGCTTGCGCGATACTGTCTTGGCTATAGAGGACGCCCTCAAGATTTATAGTTTGTGCCTGGAGAGAGGGTACTATCGTCAAGAAGGAGAGCAGGGCTCCAAACAATTTATACCTGATGTACTGCATGGGAAGGGAGAATTAGGGGTCGAATAGGGTTTAGGGATTTTGCTGCGCTGCTTGGAGGCTTTGGGCTTTTTTTATCATCTCGATGAACGCTAATCTCTCTTTATCTTTGCCGGCTACACTCAAGGCCCGACCAATAGCCTGCTCAAAGGTGGAGTCTTGGAGATAAGTGGATTGGCGCAGGAGCATCGTACATTCAGCTACGCTACTAGCCCAGCGATGATTTTCAGAGCAACGCTCCCA
>CAZHOC010000337.1:0-1273 GCA_964534295.1 uncultured Bacteroidia bacterium
CATAAGCTCAGGCTGCGTTAAATCTGGGTCATCACACACCACTACATTGTTACGAAAGAGTCTTAAACTTTATCGCGACGCCTATTCAGGGCATCCGCAGGAGGTATGGGTCTTAGCCATCCTCACCCTCATCAACCGCATGGGCACTATGGTAGTCCCCTTTCTGGCGGTTTATCTTACTACTGTCAAAGGATTTAGTCTCGAACAAGCAGGCTATCTGATGGCCTGCTTTGGGCTTGGCTCTTTAGCTGGCTCCTATGTTGGGGGCAAGCTTAGTGATAGTATCGGTGCGAAGCAGGTGATGACTTGGGCGCTATTAATCAGTGGCTTCTTTTTGATAAGCCTGCAGTTGGCGAGCAGTTTTACCCATTTTGCGATTCTTATTTTTTTTACTGCCTTTTTTGGGGATGCCTTTCGACCTTCCTTCATGGCCTATTTAGGCTCCTTCGTTTCCAAAGATCAGACCGCTAGGACGATGGCACTGATGCGCTTGGCCATCAATTTGGGCATGACTGCGGCGCCTATGATAGGAGGTTTTTTGGCTACTGGCTATGGTTATAAGTGGTTGTTTTGGATAGACGGGCTTACTTGTATTTTGGCCTCTCTGTATTTTATGCACGCTTCGCGGAACTGGCAGTCTAAGCAGCGCGTTCCCCAAGGGGAAGAAGAAAAAAAAGAGAGCCAAGACTCTGAAAGTCTTCCCCCCTACCGCAATCAAGCTTACATGCTCTTTTTGCTGGCTACCTTTTTGATGGGCTTTTGCTTCATCCAATGGTTTCACACCGTACCAGTTTTCCTCAAAACCAATTGGGGCTTTGACGAACGGATCATCGGGATCATGATGGGCTTTAATTGCATCGTCATCAGTTTGATCGAAATGCCCATAGTGCATGTATTAGAGCAAAAATCAAAAGTGCGACTTGCGATCTTGCTAGGCTTAGGTTGCTTTGCCCTTTCTTTTGCTCCTTTCCTATTTCCCGGGGCTATTTGGCTCTGTTTCGTAGCAATCCTGTTCTTCACTTTTGGGGAGATTTTTTTCCTTCCTTTCAATAATGCAATTCCTTTCAATGTAAGCAATGATGATAATCGAGGCAGTTATATGTCTTGGTACTGGATGACCTGGTCCCTCACGGCAATATTGGGTCCATTTGTGGGCCTCAATTTTAGTGGCAAATTTGGCTTCACCGCTTTTTGGGTATTGGCCATTAGCATGACGGGGATTAGTATCGCGATGAATCTATTTTGGAAGGGGAAGATGAGTTAGAATGAGCGC
>CAZHOC010000337.1:1293-6230 GCA_964534295.1 uncultured Bacteroidia bacterium
ATTTGTACCTTTAGGTATGGATTTTTCGAGCCGTGATATTCAACTTCTTTATGGAGAAAGATTCTTTCTGATTGAGGCAGATGAAGCTAAAAAGGAAAGCGTTCCTCCGCAGGAGAAAGCCCCTACCACAGAGCAAACTAAGGTGGAAGAAAGCACTGCTAACCCTAAAGTTGAGGTCACAAGTCCTAAGGAAACCGTTGAAGCAGCCTCAAAAGATGAGGAGCCTCTTGAGCAAACTTCGGTTCCTACCCCAAAAGCTGAGCCAGCCCCACCTATCCATCTTTTACAGAATGGTCCGCAAGCGGTTTGGAAAATGCGTCCAACCGCCCAATTTGTGGTAGTGCTTCGTAAAGCTGAGTTTGCGAATAGAGATCTTACGGGATTACTAAAAAATCAGCTTCTACAAGCACAAATCGATCCTGCCATGGTAGGATTTGGGGTTATCCCAGATGATGCAAACTCTATTGACTTAAGTAATGCAGAAAAGCCATTTGTATTGCTGTTTGACCCTATGGGTGCGCAATGGCGAGGGAAAGTGCAAGCGGCAGACAAAAGCGTTTGGCCGCTCCCTCAACTAAAGCAATGCCAAACAGACGCCAGTGCCACTCGTAAAGTATTGGATGCGATGGCAGCCCTAAAACAACTACTGAACTAAGTAAGCGATATGTCCAAGCCAAAAGTCCTCTTTGGGACTAATAATCCTCATAAACTCAGAGAGATAAGAGAAATTCTAGGCGCACAATACGAGGTTTTAAGCCTTGCTGATGTAGGGCTTGATATGGATGTCGAAGAAACTGAGCTTACCCTAGAAGGCAATGCAATTCTCAAAGCTGAGGCCTTTGCCAAAGCAGCCAATCTACCCTGCTTCGCTGATGATACAGGTTTAGAAGTGGATGCCTTGGATGGAGCGCCCGGCGTTATTTCTGCTCGCTATGCAGGTCCGGCTCGCGATTCTCAGGCTAATATTGCAAAGCTGCTGAAAGAACTCGGAGACAATACCAATAGATTAGCACGCTTTAGAACGGTTATTGCCTATCACAAAGACGGTAAAAACCTTTGTTTTGAAGGTGCCGTGGAAGGTAACATTCTGCCCAGTCCGCAAGGTGAGGGAGGCTTTGGCTACGATCCAGTCTTTCAGCCATTAGGCTCAGGTTTAAGCTTTGCAGAGTTCACCCCCGATGACAAAAATGCTATTTCCCATCGTGGTAGGGCCGTTCGAAAATTCGCCGACTTTATTCTTAATCCATCGTCATGAAGAAACCCTATATCGTAGGCATTTGCGGTGCATCTGCTTCGGGTAAATCTTATCTATTACAAGAATTAGTACGCAGGCTCCCAGGCCAGCAGATCTCTCTCATTTCTCAGGATAATTACTATAAACCATTAGCTGAACAACATCGGGACGAGGAGGGTCATGTGAATTTTGATCACCCAGATTCTATTTATTTAGACGAGCTATTGATCGACCTTAATCGTCTGATTATGGGCGAAAGTATCACTCGTCTTGAGTATACCTTCAATAACCCTGCTGTAACGCCCAAGGATATAGTGGTTGAACCCGCTAGTATCATTATCCTAGAAGGCTTATTCATTTATTATTTGGAGGAAATGAGGCGCCTGATCGATCTGAAGTTATTCGTAGAAGCAGATGAGCACATTCGCTTGGAAAGACGCTTGCGAAGAGATTATGAAGAACGTGGCTATTCTTATGAGTCAATCTTCAGTGATTATCGCAAATTTGTGGCTCCTATGTATTTGCGTTACATCGCCCCTCTTCGTTTTGAATGTGATTTGATCATCCCCAATAACCATCATATGAATCAGGCGCTAAGGGTAATTACGGATCATTTGAAGCATATTGGCCCAGAGAAATCATAGGTGGATACTCAGCCAGACTCCATAAAAATTAATTAAGCTGAGGTCTAGGTTATTTGTCTGAACGGGACCTTCTTCCATGGTATTTGTTTGCACATCATTAGTAAGCAAGTTGATCCAATTGCGTTCGCGGAAGCTTTCATGTACACCTAACGAATACCCTATGGAACTTCTCAATTCAATGCCCAGACTTAGCATTTCGTTGACCGCATAATTCAAGCCTAAAAAGGGCTCTATGGCCAATCCGGTTCCTCTGCTTAGATTTCTTACTCGATTCTGGATCAGGAAATCATTGTCTACTTGCTGTTGATTTTGATTTCTTTCGTCATGCCAATAGCGGATGACAGCATCAGCGCCGTAATAGAGGTCAAATTCACGGACCATTTTATGGAACGCCCATCCCCCACGTAAGCCTAAATTGTACCGTAGAAAAGTATTGTCAACTAAATCGGTATCGTCTCCCTCAGAATCGGAAGAGGCAAGGTTTCCACTCAGACCAAAACGAAGGCTACCTTTCTCCAAGTGATATTGGTACAAGAAAGCGATAGGCTGATTTTGTCTTACTGATAAGAGGTTCAACGAAAGTTGATGAGCACGGGGCTCCTTTTCTTGCCCCTTTAAAAGAGTCGGTAGGCTTAGAAGAAAAAATAAGGTTGTGAAAGTAAAGTATTTCATAGTGTTTCATTTGCCCTAAGGTAGAGAGCAGAAACTCTATGGTTGTATGACAAAAAAAATACCCGTCCTGCTGTGCAGAACGGGCAATTATGTTGAGAAAAGAGAGACTTACTCTGCTTTTTCTTCTTCAGAATCATCAGCAGCTTCAGCTACTTCTTCGGCAGCTTCAGTTACCTCTTCAGCAGCTTCTTCAACTACTGCTTCGGCTTCTTCTACTACAGCTTCCGCTTCTGCTACAACTTCCTCAGTGGCAGCTTCTACTACTTCAGGAGCAGCTACTTCTTCGGCCGGAGCCTCTTCAGCAGGAGCTTCTTCTTTTTTAGCAGCGGCTTTCTTCTTTGGAGCAGCTTTTTTCTTAGCAGGCTTACCTTCGGCGGCTTCCATTTGCTCTTTCAATTTCTGAAGAGCATCTAGTTCGCCTAGAGTAGTCGTGCTAGCTTGAGCTGATCCTTGAGAAGATCCACCTCCTCCACCAGAGGACTTAGGACGCTTCTTCTGTACCGGTTCAGGATCTGTCTGCCAAGTACGGCTGTGAGACAGAACAAGACGCTTAGCATCTTTGTTGAACTCAATTACTACGAACTTAGCTTGGTCGTCAGCTTTGAGATCTTCTTTGCCTTCTTCTACTTTGAGGTGGCGCTTAGGAACAGTTCCTTCAACACCGTACTCAAGCTCTACAATCGCACCTTTACCATCAACTTTCTTGATAGTACCGGTTTGAGTAGAACCAACAGTAAAGATAGACGCGAAAGTTTCCCATACATCTTCAGTAAGTTGTTTGTGGCCAAGGCTCAAGCGGCGGTTTTCAACATCAATGTCGAGAACTACTACTTCCAGTTCTTGTCCTACTTTCACATACTCAGATGGGTGGCTGAACTTCTTAGTCCAAGAGAGGTCAGAAATGTGTACCAATCCGTCGATTCCTTCGTGAAGCTCTACGAATAGACCGTAGTTGGTCATGTTGCGTACGAGTCCAGAGTGGCGGCTACCAACAGGGAATTTCTCGACAACCTCTGACCATGGGTCAGTAAGGAGTTGCTTGAGACCAAGAGACATCTTACGCTCTTCACGATCGATGCTTAGTACCATAGCTTCGAGTTCCTGGTTAACCTGGAATTGCTCGGTTGGGTTCTTACCATGCTGAGACCATGACATTTCGCTAGTGTGGATTAGACCTTCAACACCAGGGAGGATTTCGAGGAATACCCCGTAATCGGCCACAGTAACAACTTTTCCTTTAACAACAGACTGCTCGGTGATATCCTCTGGAAGAGAATCCCACGGATGAGAAGTAAGTTGCTTCATACCTAGGCTGATACGCTTCTTAGCATCATCAAAGTCGAGTACAACAACGTTGACTTTTTGGTCAAGTTCGAGTACTTCCTCTGGATGATTGATGCGTCCCCAGGAGATATCAGTAATGTGCAACAATCCGTCCACGCCACCAAGGTCGATGAAAACACCGAAGTTGGTCATGTTCTTGACGGTACCTTCTAGTACCTGACCTTTTTCGAGGTTTGCGAGGATTTCTTTGCGCTGCTCTTCTAGTTTTGCTTCAATCAATACTTTGTGAGAAACAACTACGTTCTCGTAAGCATGATTGATTTTGACAACTTTGAATTCCATGTCACGTCCGACATAAACATCAAAGTCGCGTACTGGCTTGACATCAATTTGTGATCCAGGCAAGAAGGCCTCGATACCATTGATATCAACGACGAATCCACCCTTAGTACGACGCATAACGTGGCCTTGAAGGATAACATCGGATTCCATAGAGGCATTGATTTTCTCCCAAGAGCGCAAGTTTTTAGCACGCTTACGAGAAAGAATGAGTTGACCATCCTTGTCCTCTACACTTTCGATGAATACTTCTAGCGCATCGCCTGCCTTCATGTCAGGGGTGTCGCGAAACTCATTGATCGGAACTACACCTTCGGATTTGAAGCCGATGTTCATCACCACTTCTTTGTCTCCGATAGATACGATAGTACCGTCTACAATTTCGTTTTCGTTGAACTCACGCAGGGTGCCAGCATAAAGGGCTTCCATTTCTGCGCGCTCTTTCTTGGTGTACTCATCATCGTCTTTCCACCAATCGTCATCGTCGTCGTCCTCGCTAGTTGCAACTGCAACGGCAGCGGGGGCTGTTTCAGTAGCCTCTGCAGCAGCTTCTGCTGCCGGGGCCTCTGTCTCCTCAACTTGAGGAGTTGTTGTTTCCTCTTGAGGAGTTACTTCTTCGTTTGTAAGATCTTTGTTTTCAGTTTCTTCAACCATTCATTGGGTCTCCTTTCTGCTCGGATTTACCGAAGCTGCGCAAAGGTAAACACTTTTTATCCTTTTTCCCAAGTAGGAGGGGAATAAATGAGGGTTTGATTTGTTGATTT
>CAZHOC010000338.1:0-6227 GCA_964534295.1 uncultured Bacteroidia bacterium
AGACGCACTGATGGATGTCTCTTTCTCCTAGGAAGGTGCCTAACTCTTTGCGCGCATGGCGCATAGAGGTATCGATCAATAATCCGTCAATGAGATAGCAATTCACAGCCACACCTGTCAGACCAAAGCTTTTGCGCTGGGCTCTAAAAATTTCGACTGGACCGTGTGAATAGCTTTTGCTTAAGATCAATCGTTTTGGATTACGAGTTTTTGTGTTCCCGCAGGGAGACTTCCTTGCCAAAGTTGCACAAAATAAATCCCTGAAGGCAAATCCAAATTAATCTCATTCGATCCCGCTTGAATATCTTGACGAGCCAATTCACGGCCCTGTAAATCGATGAGTCGCATCTGGGCTTGCGTAGGAGCCTCCCAGCGGATTTGCCAGTTCTGCGCAGCAGGATTAGGAAATAGCTGCCAAGAAGGAATTACAATCTCAGGCTCTATGTTGACAAAAATACTGCACTCCATGCCTGTGAGAAGGTTTCGATCACAAAAGGCTTCCGAAATAAGGCCGACATGGGCTCCATTATAAAGCATCGAGTCAGCATCAATAAAGAGTCTTGCAGCATCAGGCAGGCTCATATTTGCTGTATTGCTGTACATCTCCTGAAGCATCAAACTCATGACTACACTATCACTTAGGTTCTCCTGCATCTGCACTAGGGAAGAGGCCCAAATTTCGCCATAAACGTAAATGCTATTACTGCTAGGGGGGTAAGTACGATTGGTATTGACAGAGCGGCCGGGCCAAAATTCGTTATGCCCGTCCCAGTTAAATATGTTTTCCTTGTCATAGCTGGAGTTTTGGCTGGAATAGATCGCGGCAAAAAAGTCCCCTATGCCTTCGTCCAAGCCACGTCTCTCGGTTCCCGTCAAGGTAAATGGACTGGCAGCAAAAGAGAGGTAATGGCCAAACTCATGGATGATCACGTCTGCGTCTTCGGCATCATCAACCCCGCCATCTCCAAAAACCAAGTAGGGATTCCCTCCATTTTCGATGAAGGCTGATTGATCGCTGGCTCCCTTGCCATGAGCGTCTGCTCTTACGGGGGAGTTGTTGTGGCGGAGATTGGTAAAGCCAAGGCTCTCAACGTAGCGATGAAAACTGTCGATGTGAAAGTAGACCATCACATCCTCAAAGGAGTTACTATCCCGTTGGAAGAAGAATTCTCCGTTTTTACTAGTTGCGGGCGGTACCGAAAAGGCAGCCAGGTCAAGGACCTCAACATAAGGACCTCTAAGATGAAATTCGTTGTTTTCGTAGGTGATGTTTTTGAGCACCACGGTATCCATCAGGCCATCGAAGATGGGGGAATGAGCGTCTCCATTATCAGTGAAAGTTACCCCATAAGCTACTTCTCCGGTAGTACAGGGATCGGGGAAAAACACTCGGCCAATACCCGAGGTGTCCTTGCCAGTCATAGGGTGGCGAAAATAGGCGCCAAGATCAGAGCGTTTGATTTCGTGTCCATCTCTGGCGTCAATAAGAATTTCGTAGCTGAGTACATCTCCCACCGATTGGGTGGTTACGTGATAGATCGGAATCGCTTCCTCATCAGCAATCAAATACCTTGATTCCTGGAAAATCGATTGAGCGGCAGCGGTTTCACCTAAGATGGCTCCCAGTTGGCTGGGATCATAAGTAAAGCCAGTACTGGCGATGCTTTGAAATTCCTTGAGGTTTCCAACCACGGAACTAAGCTTACCTGATTTATACAGGTTTACCTTTAGTTGAGCTTCGTGAACTGGATGACCTCCCAATGTTTGCTGAAAAAGGTAATGAATACCGCCGGGACTGTATTTGACTTCGACCAGATCTAGTTCGGTTTGGGTCTGTCCCAGAACGGGATACCAGAGCGCAAGCTGCTCAGTAATAGCGTTCACCGAAGGTTGAGCCCCAAAATCATGACTCATCTTACGGTAAGTGTCTTGCGCTGATAGACTCAAACCTATGTAGAGAAAAACGAGGAGAAGACTATATGTTGCGATACGATTACTCATCCACTTCTAATATCTTGGGGCTAAACAGCTCGCGTTCGAGGCTAGCCTGTACTTGAGGAAATATTTCTTCTTTTACGGCAAAATGCTGTTGACAGATATCGGTGTAATTGGCAGAGACCATTTCAAACTCAAAAGGGTGCAAGATCCGATTGAGGGTGGAGGTTCGTTCGTAGCCAAAGATCAATTCAAAGTGCACACGATGGACGATCTCTACTCTTTCAGCCTCTGCTAGGGCCAATTCGGCAGCAGTGCGATAGGCTTCAATTAACCCTCTGACCCCTAACTTTGTTCCACCAAAATAGCGGACTACCACCACTAAGGTATCGGTCAACTCTAAAGAACGGATAGCTGACAAGATCGGAGTGCCTGCGCTATGGGAAGGTTCTCCGTCGTCATTGGCATAGCTGGTCTCGGCCTTTGCCCCTAATCTGTAAGCTGTGCAATGATGGCGAGCGTCGTGGTATTCTTTTTTAACTGCTTGGATATGCGCCTCTATTTCTGATATTTCCCTTACCGGGAACGCAAAAGCGAGGAAGCGAGAGCCTCGATCCTTAAATACCCCTGAGCCTTTTGATACAATGCGATACAGCTGTTCTTCCATAAGTGACAGGAAATTTCTCGCTATCTAAGGCATTTTCCAAAACACTTACTTCCTAGATTCAAGCCGATATTGTATTTTCCGCTATGAATCCAGACGTTCGGCGTACTGCCCTTATCACCATTACAATCATTTTCACGATTCTCCTACTTCTAGGGTTGGGATGGATGGTGTCAAAATTTGCCGCTGTTATTGCTTATGTGGCGATAGCAGCCGTTTTGTCATTGATGGGCCGGCCGATATTAAAGTTGCTGAGCCGGATAAGTATTAAGGGGCGACATTTACCAGATAGTCTAAAATCGGTCCTAACGATATTTATTTTGTTTGGCACTTTTAGTCTCATTTTTGCGCTGACGCTGCCCCCTTTGCTTTCTCAGACCAAAAACTTACAGGATAAACTAAGTGTAGAGGCGATCTCAGAAGGCTTGGAGGAACCATTAGAAAGTCTAGAGGCCTTTTTGCGGAAATACGATTTAGTGGATTTAGGGCCAGAGACCAAAATCTCTCCCAGCAGTATGTCGGAATTGAGTACGGATGAGAAGCGCAATGCGATCGTCGAATATGTGCTGGATAATATTGCGAGTATTTTGGATACTGCTCGAATATCGAATGTTGTCAATGGCATTATTGGCTTTACGGGCGACTTCTTGATTGGCTTATTCTCGGTTCTCTTTATCCTCTTTTTCTTTCTCAAAGAGACCAATCTCTTGTATGGCGGTGTTAGGGCCCTTACCCCTATTGATTATCGAGATGAGTTGGATAAAATTCTGGCTTCCAGTAAAAACTTACTGACCCGCTACTTCATTGGTGTAGTCATAGAAGTGCTATTAGTAGGCCTACTGATATCGCTCGGTTTGAGTATGCTGGGCGTTAAAAACGCCTTTGTGATTGGCTTTTTTGCCGGTCTCTTTAACGTGATTCCCTACTTGGGACCAGTAATTGGGGCAGTCCTTGGCCTAACGCTTACGATCATTGGTGGCTTAGACATGGATTTCTATTCTCAGATGGTACCCTTATTACTCAAAGTAGCGGTGGTCTTTTTGGTGGTCCAATTGATTGACAATTTTGTTTTCCAACCTTTTATATACTCCAGTAGTGTCAAGGCGCATCCTTTAGAAATTTTCATTGTGATCCTGCTAGCAGGAAATATGGCCGGAGTAGGAGGGATGATCCTTGCGATTCCTACTTACACAGTACTTCGAGTGATTGCACGGGAGTTTTTCAATAATTATGAGGCGGTGCGGGCGATTACGCGCAATATCGAAAGCTAGCTTAAGGATTTTTGCATAAGGAATTTGCTGCCTCGGTCAGCTTTGACGGCATAGCCAAGACGCTTGTAAAGTCTAAGGGCAGGGCTATTTTTAAATACGCTTAGTTGTATAGCAGTCTTACTTTCTTTTTGAAATTGCTCCTCCAGCCAAGCTAGCACCGAACTACCTATGCCACGCTGCCGAAACTTAGCGCTTATCTGAATCGAATCAACATAGGGAAGCTCTTCCTTCTCACTCGTATGCACAAAGCCTACTTTTTCATTTTCTAGGAAAATGATCCAAGCCTGACCTTTTGCAAGCTCTCTGATATAGCGATTGGGGTCCCATTTTATGCCTAATGCCTCAAAATATGCTCCCATATTTTCTTCCATAAGGGAATTACAGTAGGAGAAATCTCCTACTTGATAGGCTCGATAGGATAATTGCATATTTACTGGTAGAAGAAGGTTTTTAGCTCAAGATCAGCTTGCAGTTCTTGGAGGGTAGCAGCATTGAAATATTTGCGGGGATTGCCACACATAAAGCATGAACAAGCTTTGGGGGTATCTATCAAAAGATGAGATTTGGCGTTTTCTTCGATGGTACCACCCCAGTAATACTTACGCTTGCGTTTTAATCGATTGCGATGATGGCGTCGTAATGCTCTTTTATGGTTTTTGAGATACATGCTTATGCTGGGTTGTGGTTCATTTTTAATTACGAGAATACTAAGGCTAAGGGTTGCCGCTTATGCCGAGTTGAGCCTACTAAGAGAAAAGCCGCCGCGTTCTGCTGCGCAGAACGGACGACTTTATGCCAAAACTGGAAAGTTTTAGGGAGTGGTTTCAGGTTCTATCGCAAATGCGCTGACGCGTCTGCGGTCCAAGTGGTTAAGATCTGAACTACCGTTGGTGGCCAAGGCATTGACAAATAGATCCAAGGAGAAGGCTGCTTGATCACAGCCACCTAAGACATCGCTGACATTAAAAGGTGCCACGTGATAATCTCCGTCAGATTGTAGATCAAATTTGCCTGAGTCCCAATCTCTACCCACGATATATACTTGACCGCCATAAGTGCTGCCGGGAGCAAGTGGAGCCGTGAGATTACCTCGTTTTAGCCTTAGACTGAAGTTGGCAAAATTGCGAGGGTGAGCAGCTTCAAAACGAAGTTCCAACTGAGCGTCAGTCGTAGGAATAATATTCCCTGTCGTATCAATTGTATTGGGATAGGAGAGGAAACCGCAGTTGGGATTTGCTTGCTCCCCATCAATCTCTGGTACTCGTAAGTTTGCCACCACAGGGGCATTGTCTACTCGGATTTTAAATCTAAATACCCTTGCTCCGGTCTCTAGTACTTCTCCAGCGTCAGCCGTAGCAGAATGGACAAATCCAGTTGCATCAGCGTTTTCATAGGTGCTAAAGCTGCCTCCGACGGATTGCGGAATTTGGAATGTATCCTCAGCTACCGCCGCAACCACAGGCTGGCCAGCAACGATTTTTACTAGCTCCAACTTCAATTCGTAAAGACCTGGATCAGTCAGACTTGGTGTATCAAACCAGCCAGATACGTAGCGATCGGTCAAGGAATAACCTTGAATCTTACTTGGATCAAGGCCAGGTAGATCGGCCGCATTGCTTGGAGGAATCAAAAAAGTAGGTAGAGAGTAAGCTGGTAATGGTCCCAGAGGATAAGCCTTCTTACCTGCATCGTCCCGATACTTAATGGAAACTTCATGTTCTATGTGTTGCCAAGTAGTTTCATCGCTCAATCCATCGGCATCTTGCAATTTGCGGAAGGCCCAACGGTAATGGGTAACACCACTGTCGATCAAGTCCTGGCTAAAGTGGACATATAGCGGCAGCTTGCTGCCAAAAGGACGGCGATAAACCTTAGTGGTAGGGTCTGATTGATTGAGCCCAAGCTCCGTAAGACCAATTTCTCTAAAGGCGACGCCATTGATGTTGCTATACGTATTTTGCTGATTGATCTTCGGGAGGTAGGCATGATTGCCAATCTTCTCGACGACTACCGCTACACCTGGAGGAGAATACAAATCACCGCAAGCATCTACTCGTGGATCGGTCAGTCGAATAGTAATCTCATCTCCACAATCATAATCCCAATAAGTATTGCAAGCAATCGGTGGACGATAAACAGTAGTCCAAACTCCGCCAATTTTGTACTCAACCCAGAAATATAGATCGGGTTGGTCTTTGAAGCATTGGTACCAAAAACTAGTGTCAAAGCGACCATTTGCATCTGTCTCAACTACCGCGATTTCATCGCAACGATAGAAAAAGGGCCAATAGTGCGGCCAAAAACAGAGATAAGGATGGATGAGATGAAAGTTGTTGGCAATGCTTAGACGTAGTTGA
>CAZHOC010000339.1:0-6225 GCA_964534295.1 uncultured Bacteroidia bacterium
CCAAAAGCACTACCCCATCGGCCATATTGAGTACCCGTTCAACCTCACCACCAAAGTCGCTGTGACCAGGGGTATCGATGATGTTGATCTTGGTGTTCTTATAGCGGACGGCGGCATTTTTGGAGAGAATGGTGATGCCACGTTCTCTTTCGAGATCGTTGCTATCCATGATAAGTTCTCCTACCTCCTGGTGAGCTTGGAATAATTGACCCGCGACGAGCATTTTGTCGACCAGGGTGGTCTTGCCGTGGTCAACGTGAGTGATAATCGCGATGTTGCGCAAATCTTGCTGCATGTGATTGTCTATTGCAATTTGGCTGCAAAATTACGCTTAATGCGGGCCGATTCCTATTGATGGGGGGCTTTTGTTAGAGAAAGCAAAAAACTACGCTGGCTCCAAGGCGGAGCCGCGTAGTCTGTAGTTGAGGAATATTCCGATTCCTGCGATAGAATTCGTGAAGTTTTGGGATTAGTTAAGAATCAGTTTTCGAGTGATTCTCCTACCCTCTTTATCAGTGAGCACCATGAGATACACACCGGCGCTGAAAGTGCTGAGATTTAGTTTTTGGCTACCGTTAGTCCCTAGGACTGCTACCCTTCTAAGCACTTTGCCTTGTAGATCAACTAGCTCAAGACTGGTGGCTTCTTGGCTGGCTAGTTCCCAAGAGATGGAGACTTTGTCATGAGTGGGGTTGGGTGTGATGGTAAACTGAGGACCGAGGTCTGTAGGGATTGAGTTGGCTTGGCGCTTACCTTCTTCTTCATCTAAGCACAACAAAAACACTTCTTCGTCTACATTGAAGTTCAAAGAAACGGTGCTCTGAACAGTGGGGTTTTGGGTGTTGAAAACCGTTGCACTAATGGTGTAAGTTCCTGCAGAAGTTGGTTGAAAAGGATTCCCTACACCTTCCCAGGTAACACCGGTATAACAGTCCAAATTTTCTATTTCAAACTCATAAATAGGCAAATCAAAAGAGCAGCCTACGAGCGAAATGTCGATTTGAGGATCACTCATAGTGATAAAACCTCCTTGTAAGTCCCATATTTCTTTTATTGCTGCTTTCACGGGTTCAAAACCGGTTTGTCCAATAACACATTCACCCCGTCCCCCACATCTATCTCCACATAATCCACGCCTCCCTGGCATAGCAATGTAACCGTGGGAATCGATATTTTGATTAATTTCACAATAGGAATACTTCACAAAGTACTCCTTATAATCTACTGGTTGATCATTAAACCATTCAATCTCATCATATCCTCTGTTCCATAGCCATCCAGTTGTGACATTAGCGCTTTCCAGCCAATTATCATACTCAACAAGATAAGGGGTATGGAGACCGTAACTGCCAAACTGGGGACTTATACCCCCATCACTTTTCCCGTATAGTCCATCAGAGGCAGTTTCATTAACAATCATCTCAAATGCTCCCGAACACATAGTAGGATGCCCTTCTTTTCCTAAAATTTCTTCGGGTCTAAAGGCACCAGAATGGAAATCCAACAATAATTTTGTGTTATTAACATCGATGTATAATGCTTCGTTGGTTGTATGTCCATCACATAAAACAAAACTATTTAAATTTTTTGCATACTGATGAATGCTACCCACTAATTGTCCCCACCAGTAGTATGGAATTGACTCAATCTCAGGCGTTCTCATAATTTTAACTCGTCCAAGGTGTAAGCCTTTATAACCTTGATCAATATAATTGCTGCTTTGATAATAAAACCACATGCGCGCTTCTGGTCTTCGCATGTTAGGCGTTGTTTGGTCGTAAGGCTTCGGATTTTGATCAGGCTTAGGTTTAACTATGTTTTTTCTTTGAAATTTCCAGCTTAGATCCCACTGATTATAAGGGTGAGTTTCATCTTCAGGCCGGAATAACCCAATTTCCATTGCCACATACGCTGGTATGTATGCCATATTGATTCCGTCTTTTTTAAGTGCATCAGTCACGTATTCAAAAACAGCAGCCTGCATAATTGGCCTTTGCCGTGATTCTCCAGGATGATTGATACTGTAGTTATCATATTCATCATTAACTCTTACAAAAACACTTCTCACATCCTTCCACCATGATGATGGATCATTGGATATGGGACTTGAAGGCCAAGAATAGGCGCTTCGTTGAATAAACTTAGCATTAATGTCAGCTATATTTTCGCCTAATGTACTAATATAAGGAGGTCCATAATGTGGCGCTGTACTTCTAAAACTTGACATTAGTGCAGTGATACTAATAGCTCTAGCTAGGTATTCTTCCATCTCTTGGCGATTCGTAACAACTGGATTATTTATACTGTCGTCATCCTTATGGACAATATGGATTTTTTTTGCTTTGACACTGACATTATCATCAAAATCAGTAACCTTATGTACCACCACATAAGTACCAACCCGATTAAAGGTATGCAGATAGCTGTATGAAGACGAGGTGAAAATTTCAGGTTGATTAGGTGTAGATGGGTTATGGCTAAAATCATACACTTCCCATAGGTAGCTCTTGATTGCCCCATCACAATCTGAAGCATCACTTTGAAATAAAACCTTAGCTTTCAATTCATTGGTTTCTGGATCAAAAAGTTTTATTACGTCTTGTTCTGGAGAAATTGCTGGATTAATTGCAAAATTGACGATTGGAGCTAAACCAACGTTATTGCTTTGAGGTACATTAAGTGCTACTCCTCCATAGCCGTTGGGGGCACCACTAGAAGTAAGCGCTATGTAGACTTTATCAAGTTGAGTCCCTTCTTCTCTGGTTGTGAACTCGAGCGTATGTTGCCCGGCACTGAGGTCAGTAGTGAAAGGAGTAGCTGGGGTTGCATTACAGCCACAATTGGGGGAAAAGTCTCCATTATACAAGGGAATCCAAGCAAAGCTAGTACTTGCTTCATAATGTAGACCATTCCATTTCTGCCAAGTACCTCCATCTAAACGAAACCAAAAAGAGTCCTGGTTTTGATTAGGTGCTTTAACTCTTCCCCAAAACTGATGTATTCCGGCTTGGGAGATATTGAATGTGAATTTGTTGATATTTTCAGTGGAGACTTCAGGAGGCAATGAATATTGGTTTCCTCCGGTCCCTTTTACGTATTGATTATAGGATGCTTGGATATGACATCCTTTTTCCCAACTCGAACCAAGATCAGTGTATTCTGCTTCTAACCAATTTTCATTACAGGCAGATAATACTTCAATTATTTTTTTATCTACACTAACAAGTCCTTGCATGTCTTCAACTATTAGCTCTAACTCATGCGGACCAGATGTTAATAACAAATAATCTCCACTCGAATTAGAAGCAATAGGATTTCCGTCGAGTTTCCAGAGATAAGTAAATCCCTCGTAATTATCCAAGTCTTCAGTCTTTAAGGCATCAAATTCAAGGCGAAATGGAGCGCAAGCTTTGGATAAATTTGTGGTCATTTTTGCTACAGGAGGAAAATAACAATCCCATCTCCCCACTGAACATATTGGAAGATCTGGACCTAGTTCATTCCCACTTGGCTCAACTCCTGAACTCGTGGGAAATACACAAGCTTTGTCGATCATTGCTCCATCTTCACGAATGCCAATTTCTAGCTCATAAGTTATCCCCTGCGTGAGATAATAGACCTCTAAAGCAGGAGTAGCTTGATCCCCTTGATAAACTCCTTGCCAATTAAACTCTGCTCCAGCTTGAGTGTAATGAAGACCGTTCCAACGGATGTTAGTAATACCTGAGTTTGCTGCTACCAGATTACCTGTATTGGTATTTTTGATGCGAATCCAAAATGAATCATCTCCATTGGAAGGTGTGTAAACTCTACCAAATACCTGATAATTTCCATCAGTATCTACATTAAAGGGCAAACTAAGCCATTTGGCTGGATCACTAGGAGGGACAGAACTTGGACTAGTAGTCCCTGCTTCGGATATGTTGTAGCGTCCATTAGAAGCTCGACGATCGCAAACTCTTTTCCAACCATCGGTAGAATTTCCATTCTCTGCGCATTCAGTCTCTAACCAAATTGTGGATGGTTGTTGGGAATGAAGAGAGTAAAAATAACCTCCCAATAATAAGAGGATAACGAATTGTTTCATGATAGTTTGTTTTAGGTTTGAGCATTTGAGGTTTTGTCTAATTCAGAGGAAAGAAAAAATCTAGTCTCAATGAATTCTCAAGTGTTTATAGGTTATTGTAAAATGAGCATAGGCGTTCCCCGAAGGGTGAGTGTACCCCCCAAACATCACTTTGATCACAAGCATAAAGCAGCCAGAGCGAGCGCAAAGACTCACTTAAACTGTGATCAATTGATGGTGGTAGTATTGGTTGGAAAGTGCTGTAGGGTGAAAAATTAACCCCTTAAAAATGTGCTGAGTTTAAATCTGGCAATTATACTCACAACCTACTAGCCTAAGTACATAAAAGGTATGCTTCACTATATAAATGACCCCGAGTTTACATAAATGGGAAACGCTAAATAGCTCCTAGCTTCTTCAGTAGATTTTCTTTTCGGCTTCGCGAAACGCTTAGCTCTGTGCCGTCCTGCATTTCTACAGTGCCTCCTTTTCCTTTGTGGTAGTGGACTACATAATCGAGATTGATGAGGTGGGAGCGATGGATTCGGAGGAATTGATGCTGTAAGAGCAGGTCTTCGACTTCTTTGAGACGTTTAGTGGCGAGAAGATTTTTATGATCCTTAGTAAAAATACGGATGTAATTTCCTTCACTTTCACAGCGGATGATGGTCTTGATTGGGATAAAATGATAACCATCCATAGTAGGAATGGCTAATTTTTGCTGCTTGCTGTTTTTGACTTGTGCATTCTCGAGCAAATATTGATAGCGTTCGCGGAAACGTTCATCATTAAGATTTTTGCGAGCCTTGGCAATAGAAGCAGTCAATTCTTGTTCGTCAATGGGCTTGAGTAGGTAATCAACCGCACAAAACCTAAAGGCTTTAATGGCATATTGGTCAAAAGCCGTAAGAAAGATTACCTGAAGGGGAATATTGAGAGGTGCTATTTTTTCCAACAAAGCGAAGCCATCTCCACCGGGCATTTCTATATCTAATAGGACTAGGTCAGGCTTGAGGTCAACAATTAAGGAAAAAGCCTGATTTGTGGATTGAGCCGTGCCAATCACATCAAGTTTTAGTTCATACTGATTGATCAATTCTTGGACCGTACGTATTCCGATTAGACTATCATCAACAATGATACAGCGCATCTTCCTCTATAAGTTTCAAGTAGTGAGACCCCAAGTCATTTTTGCCGATATGGCATAGTTATCATTACGATTGTACCGGGATCTTGATTCGCTTCTTGGTACATATCTTTGATATCTATTTGAATAGGAGATTTTTCGATTACAGCCTGAAGTTGCAAGCGCTCTTTGACGATTTGCATGCCTCTGGAAACGTGGTCCTGCATAGCAGCTGATTTCTGGGCTTGTAGTTTCTTTCGGCCAATACCATTATCCGAGATCTTACACCTTAGCTCCTCTTGCTGTCGGCTAAACTCAAGCAAAAGCTGTCCCTCTCCTTCGGTTTTATTTAATAGACCATGCCTGATGGCATTCTCCACAAAAGGTTGAATCAACATGGCCGGAACTAAGACCTCTGAGGGATCTAAGCTAGGATCAAGCTTGATCTCAAATGAAAACTTACCCTGATAACATAACTGCTCAATCTCTATGTAATTCTTGATTAGCGCTAGTTCCTCTGCTAAGTCATGTTCATCCTTGCGAGAGGATTCGAGAAATTGACGCATAAGTTTCGCGAAACGAGTCAGGTAGCGCTGAGAGGACTTGGGATCATTTTTGAGGACAAAGTATTGGATAACGTTTAAGGCGTTAAAAATGAAATGAGGATTGATTTGTGCCTCTAATGCCTTTAGCTCCAACTCTGCAATTTGTTTGCTTGCCTCTCTTTTTTTTCTTTCCCGAGCTTTTACAAATCGTATTCTGGCTTGAAAAAGTGCCAAAAATAAAAGTGCCATTAGCAAAATCCCGATTAGGATAAGCCATGGATTTTGCCACCAAGGAGTTTTGACCTCAAAAGGAAACAATAGTGGGGCGCTCCAAGCACTTTTACCATTGCGTACCTCAATTTCTAATGCATATTCTCCGGGCTGTAGGGAGCTAGTAGTAATGATGTTATCTGCTGTCTCTTGCCATTTTTCATGCTTCGCAAAACGATACCGATAACGGACTTCTTGGGGATTGGTATAATAAAGTC
>CAZHOC010000340.1:0-6225 GCA_964534295.1 uncultured Bacteroidia bacterium
CCCCTTATATTATTCCAAAGAAATAATAGAAGTAGAAATAAAAACCTTTGTTAGCTGTCGTTTTGATCATAATGACACAAAGCTATATGAAAGATTGTTAATAATCAACCAATATTTTTAATATTCTTTCAAGCGAACGCTCGTAAGCATTAATTAGTTTCAATGACAACTAGTTTCTGTTCCTGCCGCGGTCAACTCAGGACTAAGGTATGGAATACCCAAATCAAGCCCTCTCACGATGAGATAGGCAGCAAATACGAGGGAAACTACTCGCAAAACCGGACGCCAACTCCTTTTGAGATAGGGCCCTAGCAGTCCGCCAGCTAAACTCATGCCCAACATTAGCGGCAAAGTCCCCAACCCAAAGAGCGCCATATAACCAATACTTTGACCATAAGTCTCCATATTTAAGGCACCCGCTAATCCTAAATAGACAAAGCCACAGGGCAAAAATCCATTTAGAACCCCTAGTTGGAACATTTGAGGAGTGCTAGCATTTTGCAGGAGTCGGCGCATCTGCTGATAAAGTTTATTGAAGGCTTTGTCTAAGCCCGGCAGGCGGATCAAGCGAGATTCCCAATTAGAGGCCAATAAGATGCCAAGCAATAGAACCACTCCCAGCGTAATCGAAATGCCTTGTTGTAAACCCGCGAGACTGGCACCTAAGCCTAACAGACCAGCGATAGCTCCTAATAGGCTATAGCCCATAATACGTCCAGCCTGATACAATAATCGGCCTGGCAGTATCTTCCAGAGAGAGCCTTTAGCCGGTAGGCTCAAGGCGATAGGCCCGCACATACCCACGCAGTGCAAGCTTCCAAAAAGTCCCAATGTGAAGGCGATCCAAAGCATTATTTTACTACTATACTCTGTTCCTGATAGTATTTGGTGCCATCTTGTTGATAGCTAAGTTGTACAATCCAGTGGCCTTGCCGAACGCTTGTCTTGTCCAATAGTTGTTGGCCTTCCGCTAATTGGAGAGGAAGCTTCTGATCAAGCTCGTGGTCAGAGGGGCGGTATAAATTAATTTCACCGCTTGCGTTATGAAGTGCTGTAGGGAAGGAGAAAACGATGGCCTCATCATTTTGAGAGATGAGCGGTTTTTCTACAAGAGAGGCTTGATTTTCTATTTCGTCGATCCGGCTTTGGTAGTTCACCTCGGCTTCGTAATAATCGGTACGAACCAGTTGGTACTTATGTCCTGTAGAAGCAATCACTCCTGTGAGGATTACGGCTACAAAGCCGATGTACAATGCGGCGATTTTGTATTTCCAGCTCATGAGAAAAAAGTTTTATGTGTGATACGTGGCTTTCTAGATAAGTTGACAGGGCCGGCAAAAATCAATAATCCAATACCGAGGATGGTTACCAGTGCGCCAACATAATTCATGATTCCCGCACGGGCGAGATTAGAAGTAAAGGCGATATCCATGCTGGCGTGAAAAAGGGCGCAAATTAAGACACTGCCTCGGGTAGAATTAAATAGCCAAGCGAGAATAATACTGCCGGTCAAAAGGCTAAACACCCAACCGATAATATCAAAAGGGCCCATTTCCATGTAACCCGGGCGATAAAAGAACAAGGGTAAATGCCATAAGGCCCAAACCAAGCTTAGTACGAGAGAGGCTGTAAAGGCAGAGAAGCTTCCTTGCAAACGTGGCAACATAAAACCTCTCCATCCCAACTCCTCCCCTATCCCAAAACTGACTAGATTGTAGATAAAGAATCCTATCAAGCCGAGTTCAGGAAATTCACTTGAAATACCTGCTCCAGTGTAATTGGCGCGGGCTCCTGTAAAAAATTGATCGGCAAATAAACTGAGACTAAGGAGGACGAAGGGCGTAGCCAAGGCGACGATATACCAAATAGGTTTCACATCCCACTGAAAGGCTTTGCTCAAAAATCGCTTGAGTCCTAAACGGCCTCCTTCAGCCTGAGTAATAATGATTGCGGCCAATGCAGGGCCTAAAGCTCCCCAAGCATGATGGTAAGGCAGCACCGGTAGCCCCAAACTTGGCCACCAAAGCGGCAACCAAATAAAGGCGGAGATGGCACAAGCCAATACCCAAAATGATATGAGGGACTTTAGCTTCATTGTCTATTGCATGGGGCCGAGGAAGTTAATCGCGACTTCGTCTATCATCCGGTCTTCAGACCAGATCTCTATCCGAATGCGTTGCTTATAGCTATGGAGTTCCGCTGGCGGGATATCCACCATCATCACTCCTTTATTCATAGCTTGAGGTTTCATCACGATATCTTTACCAATACGCGTAATTTTACCGCCAGCAGGATCTATCAATTTGAATGAAAGTGGGAATTCTTTCTGAGTCTTATTGACAATCTGGTAGTTGTAAACATTGCGAAACCAACCGTCTTCGGTTTTTTCCAAAAGCATACCAGGAGTCCTAAGAATGGTAGCTTCTACGTCCGCTCGCCCAGCAAGTGAGAAACCCAATACGCTCAAAAGGGCTACTAAGACGAAAGAATAGCCTGTAATACGCGCTGTAAAACGGAAGGGAGTTCCCGTTTCGATCCCTTGGTGAGAGTCATAACGGATAAGACCTCTAGGCTTTTTGACCTTGTCCATAACCGCATCACATGCATCGATGCATGCCGTACAGTTGACACATTCCATTTGTGTACCGTTGCGGATATCAATACCAGTTGGGCAAACCGCAACACACAATTTACAGTCAATACAATCTCCTTTGGGCTGCTCTTCCACCTCTTTTTTTCGACGCTTACCGCGGGGTTCGCCGCGTAAATAATCGTAAGCTACTACGATGCTATCCTTGGTCAGCAATACGCCTTGCAATCGACCATAAGGACAGACCGCGATACAAGCTTGCTCACGGAAATAGGCAAAAACGAAGAAGAAGATGCCTGAGAATATCATCACGAAGGTGAACTTCCCCCAATTAGCGTAGGGAGACTCGGTTACGATGGTAGCTAGCTCATCAATCCCGATAATGTAAGCCATGACCAGGTTGGCGATAAAAAAGGCAATCGCATAGAATATCGCCCACTTAGAGGCTTTTTTTACGATTTTTTCACGGTTCCATGGCTGTTTGTCCAGTTTGCGTTGCTGAACGTTTGTCCCTTCAATCCAGTACTCGATCTTCCGAAAAACCATTTCCATGAATATGGTCTGTGGGCAAGCCCAGCCACACCAAATCCTACCGAATATCACAGTAAATAAGACCACAAAGACAAAGAGGGTAATCATCGCCAAGGCGAAGAGATGGAAGTCCTGCGGCCAAAATGGAATCCCGAATAGGATGAATTTGCGTTCCAAGATATTGAACAGCAAAAAGGGTTGGCCATTCATTTTTAAGAAAGGGCCAACAAAGAGTAATCCCAGAAAGAAAGCACTTAGCCAAGTACGGCGATTATAGAATCGTCCTTGAGGCTTCTTTGGAAATACCCAGCGTCTCTTACCGCTTTCGTCTACCGTAGCAATTGAATTGCGGTACTCCTCGGTATCAAACTCTTCTATCTCGACAAAGCTCATGATGCTCTTTAGTTCTGTTTTTTGGCAATAATTGGGGAGGCAAGGCTTAGCCTTGCCTCCAATCACTAATTCATCGAAATGTTAGCTGTCGCTTGAGTAGTATCTACATCTGCTGTGTCAGGTCGGAACAATTCTCCTTGTGGCCCTTTGGCATCGGGAGGATTCGTTCCCTGCAAGGTCAAAATAAAACTGGCTACCGCTTGCATCTCTTGAGGCTTGAGCATCTCCTGCCAAGGAGTCATACCCTTGTCAATAACCCCGTATTTGATGGTTTTGAAGACATCTTTGATGTCGCCACCATGGAGCCAATACTCATCTGTCATATTGGGGCCGATACCACCTTGACCTTCCGCACCATGACATGCTACACAGTATGTGGTAAAGATTTGTTCGCCTTCGGCAATCTTACCAGCGTCAGTAAGGGCTACTACATTGGTTTCGTTTACACCAGCAGCGACTTTAGCGAGATAGGCTTCTTTGATTACCTCAGCTTCCTGCATCTCGGCTTGGTACTCCATGTCAGAAGACCAATCTGTACCGATGTGATAATAACCAAGGTATAAGACCGCACAACCGATGGTGATATAGAAACCATAGAGCCACCAAGGTGGGAGATTGTTATCCAATTCGCGGATACCATCATAATCGTGGCCCATGTCAATGCTGGCCTCTTGCTCTACAGGCACTGCGGCCACCAGCTTCTTATTCCACCACTTCCAACTGAAAGTTGATTGGGCTACTGGAGCGGTTTCGCCTTCAGCTACAGTAGCAGCTTTAGCTTCTTTTTCGCGGATCAGGTAAAAAACCGTCAAAGCAAGAATCACGATTACTAAGCCAAGCGCGATCATCGTGAAAATCAGCGTCAGCATCAAGGATGAGGAGGACACCCCATTTATATCTTGGGCCATTAGGGAACCGCCCCCAAATAGGGCGATTCCAGTTGTTAACAGCGTTTTGAAATTCGTTCTGCTCATTAGTTTTGCGTTTTGCCGTGAGTAGTTACAGAAGGAGTTGGATCTTCTTCCAGAGGGATGAAGGATAGTTCACCGATCTTGCGCTTATCCATCTTGAAAGTGTAGAAGGTGATAAGGCTGAAGATGATCATGAAGAGTACAATCGCGATCACAGGAAAGAGACTCACACCGTCGATATTTGCTAATACTTCTTTATGCATTTTCTTACAATTTCTAGGTGTTACTTAGTACTCAAACTTGGATCAGCAGTCTTGGTAATGTCTACCCCCAAGCGTTGGAGATAAGCGATTACTGCCATAATCTCTTTATCTGACTTCTCACTGATACCAGGACTATCTGGTAACTCTTCTTGAATGCGATCCGCAATTTCTTGGGCTTGCTTTTGAAGGTCAGCTATTGCTTGGTCTTCATAACCTTCAGGATATGGAACCCCAAGGGTACGCATGGTCGAAATCTTACTTTCTGTAGTAGAGATATCGAGCGTATTTTCATGTAGCCAAGAGTAGCGAGGCATGATGGAGCCATCAGAGGTAGAGCGCGGGTCATACATGTGGCGATAGTGCCAGCTATCAGATTTGCGCAGTTTCGGATTTCCTCCTTCTCTGGCCAAATCTGGACCTGTACGCTTAGATCCCCATTGGAATGGGTGGTCATACACAAACTCACCTGCCTTAGAATACTCTCCGTAACGTTCTGTCTCAGAACGGAAAGGTCTAATCATCTGAGAGTGGCAAGTGTAACAACCTTCGCGGATGTAAATATCGCGGCCTTCTAGCTCTAGCGGAGTATAAGGTTGCACTGCCGTGATTTGCGGCACATTATCTTGTACTAAGAAGGTCGGAACCATCTCCACAATACCACCGATGAGGATCAAGACCAAGCTACCAAATAGCATTTGCATCGGACGACGCTCAATCCAGCGGTGCCAGTACTCGCCTTGGTGAGATTTATACTCTTTAGCAAGCGCAGGCGCACTCGCCTTTTCGTTCGCGATGAGCGAGCCTTTATTAGCGGTAACTATGAGATTATAGACCATCACAAAGGCGCCGACTAAGTAAAGCGTACCACCAAGACCACGAATCCAATACATGGGGATGATCTGAGTTACAGTCTCTAGGAAATTACCATAGACTAGGAATCCATCAGCATCAAACTGTTTCCACATAGTACCTTGGGTAAATCCTGCCCAGTACAATGGAAGAGCGTAGAAGATAATCCCTAGGGTACCAATCCAGAAGTGGAAGTTGGCTAGTTTCTGAGAGTGTAGTTTTGTCTTCCACATCTTTGGAATCAACCAATACAACACACCAAAGGTCAAGAATCCGTTCCAACCAAGGGTTCCTATGTGCACGTGGCCAATGGTCCAGTCAGTGTAGTGAGTCAAGGCGTTAAAGCTCTTGATGGAAAGCATTGGACCTTCGAAGGTCGCCATTCCGTAAGCGGTTACCGCTACCACCATAAATTTGAGGATGGGGTCAGTTCGGACACGGTCCCAAGCTCCTCTCAAGGTCATCAGACCGTTGAGCATACCACCCCATGATGGGAAAATCAACATGATAGAGAATACAACACCGAGAGACTGAGCCCAGTCAGGTAGTGCGGTATAAAGAAGGTGGTGAGGTCCTGCCCAAATGTAAATGAAGATCAACGCCCAGAAGTGGATGATCGACAGACGATAAGAGTAGACTGGACGATTAGATGCCTTAGGGATGAAGTAGTACATCAAACCTAAGTAAG
>CAZHOC010000341.1:0-1669 GCA_964534295.1 uncultured Bacteroidia bacterium
CCTTCGATGAACCACTCATGGGTGGTGGGAATTAGAGTACTAGATTTAAGTATTTAGACATTAGTATTTAGACATTTTCATCACTTCCCTTATACTAAGGCTCTCACTTATACTCACTTACTCAAAGCATGACTCAAGAACTTAAGCTCCTACAAGAGAAATTAGGAAAGCCCTATCATGATTTAGAATTCTTCCTGGAATGTTTCCGCGAAGTACTCATCGATTCGGGCGAAGAAGAACTATCAAGAGTGATTCCATGGATCAATGAATTCGATCCGAAAATCAATCAACACTTTTCAGTAAAACACGCTCAGGTGTATTCCATGACCTTCCAATTTCTGAATATGGTGGAAGTGAATGGCGCGGTTCAGCATCGCCGTCAGCTTGAAAATGATGTTTCGATGGAGCGCATCAATGGGTTGTGGGCGAATAACCTGGTAGCCATGAAGGATGCTGGTATTGATGAGAAAATCATTGCTGAGTATTTGCCAGAAGTTGTAGTCGAACCTGTACTGACTGCGCACCCTACGGAAGCAAAGCGCTTAACGGTATTGGATATCCACCGAGAGCTTTATCTGTTGTTAGTCAAAAAGGAAAATCCGCTTTGGTCTACTTCAGAGCAGGCAGGCTTGAGACAAGAAATCATTAGTCTTTTGGAGCGTTGGTGGCGTACAGGTGAGATTTATTTAGAGAAACCGCGTTTGACTGATGAGCGCAATAACCTTATGCACTATTTCGTCAATGTCTTTCCGGAGGCATTGCGACTTACAGATCAAAGATTGATCGATGCATGGGCAAGTATGGGCTTCGCCTCTGAACTCTTAGAATGGCCAGAGCAGTTTCCCCTATTACAGTTTGGCAGTTGGGTAGGAGGAGACCGAGATGGACATCCCTTTGTTACCCCAGCCTTTACTGCCTCTACTCTGCAATTACATAGAGAAGCCGCTATCAGCATGCTCCAAACGGAATTGATAGCCCTAGCTGGGAAACTCAGTTTCTCCGCCTATATGAATCCGATTCCGGCTGATTTACTCGCTGAAATTGAGTCTACTGCTCTTAGCTTAGGTGAGGAGGGCCAAAAGGCGCTGACACGAAATCCGTCTGAGCCGCTACGACAATTTGTCAACTTGATGATTGTCCGTTTGAAAAATAGCCTAGCCTCCGAAGGCCTTGAAGCAAAGCAGTATTATGGACGCCCAGGCGACTTAGCGAAAGACTTGAAGCGGCTTAGAAGTGTACTTATTGAAGTGGGAGCGAGCCGTATTGCTAAGCAATGGCTATTTCCCGTAGAACGCATGCTGCAGTGCTTTGGCTTCCATTTAGCGAAATTGGACATCCGCCAAAACAGCGCCTATCACGAAAAGGCAATCAGTCAAATATTAAAAACTTCTGGGCTGGCTGAATATGATTATGCCAGTTGGGATGAAAAAAAGCGTTTGACCTTTTTGAATACCGAATTAGAACGTAAGCGACCCTTTGTTATCGCGGGTGAATCCTGTGGACCGGAAGCGGATAAACTTTTAGGCTACTTTCGGGAAGTCAAACTCTATGTCGACCGCTACGGAGCAGATGGGATTGGATCGATTATCGTGAGTATGACTCGGAGCCTCAGCGATTTGTTGCTGGTCTTTCTCTTTTTGAGAGAAGTGGGCTTGCAGGATGCTAAACT
>CAZHOC010000341.1:1679-6224 GCA_964534295.1 uncultured Bacteroidia bacterium
CCCGTAGTGCCTCTGTTAGAGACGATAGACGACCTCATGGCCGGCCCCGAGATATTAGAAGCCTTCTTACAACATCCGACGGTAATGGCTCAGCGAGAAGCAGGCAAAACCTTTGTACAGGAGGTGATGCTCGGCTATAGCGATAGCAATAAGGATGGCGGGATATTGAGTAGCCGTTGGAATATTTACAAGGCAGAGGAGGCTCTGACTGAGGTTGGAAACCGCATGGGAGTTAAGCTTTGCTTTTTTCATGGGCGAGGCGGTACGATCAGTAGGGGAGGCGGGAAAATTCATCGCTTTCTTGAAAGTATGCCGGCGGGCTCTTTAAGTGGCAATATCAAAATGACCGTCCAGGGGGAGACCATCGCCAATCAATTTGCCAACCGCCTCAATGCTTGCTACAATTTAGAGATGTTTATCTCTGGTACTGCCCGACAAGCCATGCTATCCCAAAACCAAAAGAAGGAAGAGCGACTCCATGCCATCATGGAACGATTAGTCCCCATGGCTCGAAAAACCTATCGCTCATTATTGGATCATCCCCGTTTTATCGATTTTTATAGTAAGGCTAGCCCCATCGATGTGCTGGAGCAAAGCAAGATTGGTTCGCGCCCCGCGCGACGGACTGGGCAACGCTCTTTAGATGATCTACGGTCTATCCCTTGGGTATTTAGCTGGAGTCAATCTCGATTCAATCTTACTGGTTGGTTTGGAACCGGTACTGCTTTGGCTCAGCTAGGTGAAGAGGCTCCCGAAGACTTCGCTTATCTAAAAGAAAGCGCGACAAAAATTCCCTTTTTGTATTACCGTCTGATCCAAATCGAAACCAATCTTCTACTGGCCGATAGAGAAATCATGCAAGCATTTGCAGACTTGGTTCCAGATGATAGGCTGCGAACGGAGATTATGGGTATCATTTTACCGGACTTTGAAAAAGGCCTAGCTCAAATCGAGTATTTATTAAGTGCTCCTGTCGGAGAACGCCGGATCAGCAAGATAGAAAACAAAAGACTCCGTAATGATGCCTTAAAAATACTGCATGAGATCCAATTACAAACGCTAAGCGAATGGCGACAAAAAAGGGAAAGCGATCCTAGCGTCAGCGATGCATTACTGCTAAAGCTACTCCTCCTAGTCAACGCACTCTCAGGTGGTCTAAAGAGCACAGGTTGATGCAAAGAGCTCCTAGGACGCCAAAATTAAGCGTTCCACGAGTGGTAAAAGAAAAAGTAAATAGAGTAATAGAAAGGGAGGGCTAAAATACTAGTCCTCTCTTCTTATGACGATGCCTAGTTCTGTCGCATTCCAATCATCTCGATTCGGCGCCGAAAAGGAAGAGTCAAACATCAAGTTACGAGACTTGGTCATGTCTTTATCCCCAATAGAACGCGTTAGCTGTGGCAAGTTGAGCGCTGTTTGCTCCATTAAGCTGGCGTCAAAGTCTTGGGTGCTATAAATCAACTTGAAAAAGCTCTGCACCTCTTTTTTGCCGATTTGGTAGACTGCATCTGGTACCGCTCCGCGGAACGCTGCTCCCTCAAGCGCCCAGGCTTCTTCGCCATTTTTGAGGCGCATACCCTTGTTATGAAGCAGCCCGGCATTGATTTCAAACTCAGGCGACATATACAAGAAGGCACAATAGAGTTCGAGACCACTTCGATTGACGATTTTTACTCTGAAGCGAGGATAGGCATTGGGACCATCTGATTCGTGATAGCTAAAGGTATAGTCGCCATCGGGCGGCAACATAGGCGTATCGTCATTGACAGGACAAACCTCGATCCTGACCGCATTTTGATGGATACCACTGCTAGGATTGCTGAGCGCCAAAGTACGCTCCCACTTAGCAATATGCTCGAGATAGCCTACTGCTTTTTCTGCAGACTCACCGTTGAAGCCCTGCACTTGCTCTACCATTGGCTGGCTATCAGCATCAGCCCCTCGTATGATTACATATTCATTACGCTCATTGGCGAGGAGATGATATTCAGCTTCGCTACGGCTTACCTCTTCGATAAAGACAGAAGCTTCGCGATTAGCCGCTAATGCATTTCTAGCTAGCTCGACTGCGGCATCATTGCCACGGAAACAAACCTTTAGACCTCGCACGGGCATATCGTGAATACGCACCCGGTAGACTTGGCTATTGTCGAGAAATAATTCCCCTTCTAATCTCACCACTGAGGATTGAGCCTTGACGCTGCTAATGGTCGCTTGGCCTAAGGCGTTCGTAGCATCATCCATTTCCTGGTCAGAAGCGTCTTGAGCAAAAACATTGAGTACTGTTTTTTCACCCGTAGCCGTATTGCCCGTAATCATACCATGTACGCTGCCCGCATCAATGGTCCAGCCAATATCGCGATTGTGCTCAAGGCTATAATATTGATTCTCAATTTTGACCGCTCCATTGAGGAACTCTAGTTGATCGTCCCCAGTTGTGAAAACGCTCATTTGAGGATCTTGCTCAAAGGTGCGTTGACGGACTAGGCTCTTGACTCGACGCATGACATCATGATAGGTCATCGGCCCAAGGGCGTTTTCGAGGACTTCTAGGAGGGAGAAGGTAAAGACTCCTCTTGGCGAACCGCCTAAGTGCGTTTCCTTGGCAAGCTGACTACTATGGGTCGCTGCAAGATGTACGTGACGGGTTTTGGGTACTACAATTCTCGCACCCTCCTCTACCTCTAGAGCAGAGCGAGAAGCCTGCTCTTCCATAATGTTATGAGGCAGAATATATGAGTCTAAGTCTCTAGTTGCTTCATAATTAGGCGATTGGCGAACTTTGACATCATTAGCCGTTAGGCCGACGCTACGGGTGTTTTCGCCTGAGTTACAACAGTCGGTAACGACTAGGATATGTGGGTTCTTCTTACCTACAGAACTGAGAAGAGTCGCCATTTCTTTATCTGCTAGATCCATGCCATCAAATTGACGACTATCATAGCAGACAAAAGTCTCATTCATATTGTCAGACTCGATATGTCTAAATACTTCATGAGAAGGCTCTTGCGAACCGTGGCCACTGTAATAGAATACGGCTATATCTCCTTCACCTGCTTTGGTTAGATGGGTCTCAAACTTTTCAACGATATTAAAGCGGGTGGCTTGATCGTTTTCGAGAATAATAGGTTGATAATCTAAATTATTACGCTGAGCTCTTTTGCGGAGAAATTCTGCAAAAGCACGCATATCATTAACACATCCATCTAAGGGAGGGACCGGAGCTTGATATTTATCAATTCCGACAAGGAGGGCGTAGATCGTACTCATATAAGGATAGTTTCGTGGCTTGTTGTCCTATCCAAATACGCAAAACGCTACGATTATTACAAATATTCCCGCTCTTCGAATTAGTCAAGCCAGAAGCGCATGGTGACACCTCCATTATTGCCTGAAAATCCTTTTCCGCCCCAGAGTTCGTACATGGGCTTGATGTCGAAGGCAAGACTTGCGTCTAGACGAGGAAGACCAAACTCTATTCCGAGTAATGCGTCGATACCTCCTACTTCGTAAGAGTCGCGTTCGGTAACTAAGAGATTATTGTAGCCTACGTGAGCACCACCGCCAAAGTACAAATAGGTATCAGTTTTTCGGCCTAATGGGATATGCTGTACGGCCATGCCGACCAAACGAAAACCATTGCGTCTGTAGACTAATAGCCCTTCAACTGCCGTAGCCTGATTAACAAAATGCTTAACCGAAATACCGTTGGCACTACCTAGTCTGATACCGATAGAAGTATCGTAATCTTGAGCAGATAATGTAGTGAGGGAAAAAAAGCTGAGAAAAGCGCCGAGTAACAGAATTCGTGTGGTGTGGAATTTCATGTAGGATTACCTTTGAGTGAAAGGACTGGTTGGGAAAGCCGTATACCTGAGACAAAGAGTATTTTTGCTACATAGAAATCTTTTATCTGTCCTCTTAACGAATTACTGCGATTATTCGCATATATTCCAGTTAAAATATCCAAAAATATTTCAATAATTCGTACGTAAATGCGCACATCCGGTTTCATTATTCGCCTATACTGCCTATTTCTTCTCTTCAATGGCAGCATTTTAGGCCTGCAGGCACAGGTAGATTTAGCTCAATTAAAGTCTTATATCGAAGAGGCGAGGACGGCCTGGGATGTGCCCGGAATGTCTGTAGGAGTCGTTTTTGATGGGAAGGTCGTCATGGCCGAAGGCTTTGGGACGCTTGAAATCAACAAGTCAACTAAGGTAGATGGCAACAGTCTTTTTGCCATCGCTTCTAATACCAAAGCCTTCATTGGAACCTCCTTATCCATGCTAGTTGAGGAGGGTAAACTGAGCTGGAATGACAAGGTGAGTGACCATTTACCTGACTTTGCCCTCTATGATTCTTACGTGAGTGAAAACGTGCGAGTCGAAGATTTGCTTTGTCATCGTGTAGGTTTAGGGACTTTTAGCGGAGATGTGATCTGGTATAAATCAGATTATTCTGCGGCGGAGGTAGTCAAACGGGTGCGGCACGTACCTCAGGCGTATGGCTTTCGCTATGGATATGGGTATTCCAACTTGATGT
>CAZHOC010000342.1:0-6219 GCA_964534295.1 uncultured Bacteroidia bacterium
TATATTTCCACTTTAGAAATACCACTAACATCTTTTGGCAGCGTTGGACGGCGCTATTGTTGTCGCCCGCAAACACACTTACACCAACTAGCAGACTGAGCGTTCTGCAAAGCAAAAAAATATGGATTTTTTAACGCCAAACGCCTTTAGTTACCTGACCGTGAGCGCAGTGATGTTTGCGCTGGGGTCTATAGGGGTGTTGACTCGTCGCAACGGGATCATCGTCTTTATGTCGATAGAGTTGATGCTCAACGCGGTGAATCTGTCCTTAGTTACCTTCTCCAAGATGCACAATGGGCTCGAAGGAGTAGATGGAGCGGCCGGTTCGATGCTGGTGTTTTTTGTAATGTGTGTCGCCGCGGCTGAAGCCGTAGTTGGTTTGGCGATTATCATTGCCCTATTCCGCAACCGCTTGGATGTGGATATCAATAATGTGAACATCTTTAAGTGGTAAGAAATAGATGGACCTCTACAATCTGATTATCCTCCTCCCGCTGATCGGTTCTGGCCTGATTGGATTGACGGGATTCCTCAATGAAGGATTTCGCCGTCAGGAAAAACTGATTGGTGGACTTGCTACTATGATGGTAGCAACGCCTTTTGCTTTGATCGTAATGGCATTGCTGCAATTTAAAGGCGATGGGCAGCCTATCGACTTCACCCTCTTTTCTTGGATGGAGTCTGGCGATCTTGCTGTCCACTTTTCCTATCGTTTAGATCAATTATCGCTTTTGATGATGCTGATCGTAACAGGCGTTGGGTCATTGATCCACGTTTACTCGATTGGTTATATGCATGGCGATCCTGGATATTATAAATTCTTCGCCTACCTCAACTTGTTCATCTTCTCTATGAACAACTTGATCATGGGTGATAATATGGTAGTTACCTTCCTCGGTTGGGAGGGAGTGGGAGTTTGTTCTTATCTCCTTATCGGCTTCTGGTATACCGATATGGCGAAGTCTCAAGCAGCTCAAAAAGCCTTCGTCGCAAACCGGATTGGTGATTTTGCGATGATTTGCGCCATGATGTTGGTGTTCTACAACTTAGACACCTTCAACTACGCTCAGATCAACGAAGCCGCTACTTCTAGTGCCTTTAGCAGCACCACCGCTACTTGGATTGCGATTCTAGTCTTTATCGCTGCTACTGGTAAATCAGCTCAGATTCCCCTCTTTGTTTGGCTTCCAGACGCGATGGCAGGTCCTACTCCTGTATCGGCCCTGATCCACGCCGCTACCATGGTAACCTCCGGTATCTACCTGATTACACGTATTCACCCTGTATTCTTGGCTTCGCCTGAGGTAATGGTGGTCGTTGTTGTAGTCGCGGGATTGACTGCCTTGATCGCCGCCTTGATCGCGATCGCTCAAAATGATATCAAAGGCGTACTCGCCTATTCTACCGTCTCTCAACTTGGCTTCATGTTTATGGCCTTGGGAGCAGGTGCCTTTACCACCGCTATCTTCCACGTAATGACTCACGCCTTTTTCAAGGCTTGTCTCTTCTTGGGATCTGGTTCTGTGATCCATGCTATGGAACACATGCATACCGTCAAAGACCCCCAAGATATTCGTACGATGGGTGGTTTAGGTAAATATATGCCTTCTACCAGAACGACCTTCTGGATTTCGACTTTAGCTATTTCGGGTATTCCGATCTTCTCCGGTTTCTTCTCGAAGGATGAAATCTTGAGTAGTCTATTCTTTGCTGGTTACAGTAACTGGGTCTACTTCGTAGTCTGGGGAGTAGCAGTCGCCACAGCCGCAATGACTGCTTTCTATATGACCCGTGTTACTTTCTTGACCTTTAACGGTGAAGAGCGTTTCCCAAGCGAGAAGCACCCACACGAAAGCCCCGCTTTGATGACCATTCCACTATGGATTTTGGCTGCTTTCGCTACCGTAGGTGGTTTCCTTGGCTTTACTCCGCTAATTGGCCATGCGCTTCACATTCCACATATCCTAAACGATACTTGGTTGGGAGCTGAAGCGGCTACTTCTGCAGAAGGCTTGATCCTGAACAGTGCTTCCATGACAGAGGCAATCGAGACGCACCACTCCATGGAGTACTTCTTGATTCCCTTCTCCATCATCGTGGCCGTAGGCATGGTTTACTTTGCTTACAGCTTTTACAAGCGTCATGACCTAGAGGGAGATGCCAAAGTGCGTAACTTCTTTGGTGGCATGTACGAAGCTATGAAAGGTAAATTCTACATTGACGAACTGTACAACGCTTTCATCATCCGTCCGTTTGTATGGGCTGGCGAAAACATTGTTCTTTGGTTTGATCAAAATATCGTAGATGGCTTAGTCAACGGTGCTGGTTCTGTTACTACCTCTGTTGGAGAAGTCTTCAGAAGACTACAAACTGGTTTAGTTTCCAATTATCTCTTACTAGTGTCATTGGGGGTACTTTCCATTTTGACCTACCTGATCTTTGGATAAAAATATACAGTCTAAGACTGAAAAAAGCAGGAGAACAATAAGCGTCTAGTTTATCGTTCTCCTGTTTTCATATCATGCCTTTAGCAATTAAGCGACACTCACTTAACAATTAATGAACTATTTTGTGGGTCGGGCGTTGATATTAAGAAGGAATATTGAATGTTAAGTCTATGAATATTGGTGTTGTGTGTTATCCGACCTATGGAGGTAGTGGCGTAGTCGCTACTGAATTGGGTAAATCACTCGCTGCAAAAGGTCATAAAATCCACTTCATTACTTATAACCGACCGATCCGGTTGGACCTGTTTTCTGAAAACATTTTCTATCACGAAGTTCGGACCAAAGATTATCCCTTATTTGACTTCGTACCTTATGAATCTGCTTTAGCAAGCCAGATGGTACAGGTAGCTCGTTATAATGATATTGATCTTTTTCATGTCCATTACGCAGTACCCCATGCTTCAGTCGCCTATCTAGCTAAACAGATACTAAGAAGTCTTGGGCTAAATGTACCGGTGATTACCACGCTTCATGGAACTGACATCACCCTAGTGGGCAAAAACCAAGCTTATGAGCCTGTGGTAACCTTTTCCATGGAACAAAGCGATGGTTTGACAGCGGTATCGGATTACCTGCGGAAGGCAACAATAGAGAATTTTCAAATACAGTCTGAAATCGAGGTTATCCCCAATTTTGTGGATTTGGATCGTTTTCGTCAGCAAGACAAAGATCACTTTCGTAAATTGATTACCGCTGGAGGGCAGAAGGTGCTAATTCACACTTCGAACTTCCGTAAGGTCAAGCGGATTCAAGACGTGATCAAGACTTTTGAAAAAGTTCGTGAAGTAATGCCTGCCAGGTTGCTGATGGTGGGAGATGGACCAGAGCGAAACAAAGCCGAAGAGATGTGTCGCGAGATGCATCTTTGCGATGATATATACTTCTTAGGAAGCCAAAACTCAGTGGAGGAAATTTATGCGATAGGTGATATTTTTATTCTTCCTTCGGAGAACGAAAGTTTCGGTCTATCAGCATTAGAGGCGATGGCTTGTGGAGTACCGGTAATTAGTTCTAATGCTGGTGGCTTACCAGAGGTAAATATAGATGGGGTTACAGGATTTGTAAGTCCTATTGGTGATGTAGATTCTATGGGCAAAAATGCACTGTCTCTCTTACAAGATGAGGAACGCTGGAAAGAATTTTCTCAAAGAGCTTTCGACCATGCGCAGCAATTTTCCGTAGAAAAGATAGTACCTGCTTACGAACGCTACTACGAAGCGGTTTTAAATGCCCAAAAAGTAGTATAGTTTTAGAGTATTCGGCCAGGGAATTCACTTTTTGTCAATCCCTGTCTGAGTTGACTCAAGGCAGCTTAAAGAATTATTGAAAAATGAACTTTTTATTTTGGGTCCTTGCCTTCTTTATGGGGACATATCTTGTAGGTCGTCTTTTTGGCCGACAAATTATCCAATTTCTACTTAAAAGACTGTCCAATCGATTGCTCAAAAACATGCAACAAAATATTGTTGATTTTGACCAAAACTACGAGCAAGGAAATATGCGGAAGAACGTATTCGTCGATGACGAAATCAAAGTAACCGTTCCCCGTGATAAGTCTAAACCAGCAGTAAGCGCTGACGAAATCGCAGAAGACGTTGAGTTCGAAGAAGTTCATTAAACTGTACCCCAATGCCAAGATCAACCTTGGCCTTCTGATCAAAGGTAAACGCCCCGACGGTTACCATTTATTAGAAACCCTGTTCTTGCCAGTGCCCGATCTTAGGGACGAACTAAAAATCTCTACCACCAACGAAGAAGGTTGCAAATTGGAAATCGAAGGGATAAAGCTTGATGGCACTCCCGAAGATAACCTTTGCTATAAGGCATACCAGCTTCTAAAGGAGGCTGTGCCTGAAATGCCAAACGTTCACCTACGGTTGAAAAAAAATATACCTGCTGGTGCTGGCCTTGGTGGAGGTTCCTCTGATGCAGCGGCTACTCTCAATGGCATCAATCAGCTTTTTGACCTTGGCCTTAGCTCAGCAAAGCTAGCCGAAATAGGAGAAAAATTAGGCGCAGACGTACCTTTCTTTATCTACAATAAGCCTTTGATTGCCAGGGGTATCGGAACAGATTTTGAAAACTACGAGCTCCCACACAACTTTACGATAAAGCTCAAGACGCCGCCCATCCATTCTTCCACTATCGCTGCCTACAAAGCCCTTGATGCGAGTATGTTTGATCCAACGCGCGATCTTAAAGACCTCCTGGCCTCTCCACGGGAAGAATGGAAGGAAAACCTTCCAAACGACTTAGAAGTACCTGTATTTGGTCTCTATCCTGAACTAGAGGGTATCAAGCAATCCTTTTACGATGAAGGAGCCTTCTATGCCGCTATGTCTGGTAGTGGGAGTGCTGTCTTTGGTCTATTTGCCTAAATGGAATCAAACGAAGGTGAGATTTTGGCAGGAATTGCCGGAAATATTAAGGGGAAATAACTAAATTTATAGTTCGAAAATATTGCCTAGATGAACCTTACCCAGAAAATTCTACTTCTTGTTCTCTGCGGCTTGATGCCAGCCATTCTTTTCGGACAAGGACACAAAATAGATGTGACTATAGCTGGCCTTGAAGCTGATGAGGCCTATCTCGCTTATTACATGGGTGATAAGCAATACATCAAGGATACTGTAGACGTCAACTCAAGTAGCTTCACCTTTGAAGGGGATGAACCCTTGGAAGCAGGTATCTATTTGGTGGTATTTCCGCCTGATAATCAATACTTCGAAATGATTGTCGATCAGGATCAGAAGTTCTCCCTTAGTACCAATTTGGACGATTTGGTGCAAAACATGAAGATCAAAGGATCTCAGGACAATGAGATCTTTTACGGAGATATGTTGTTCCTCGCAGAGAAAAGAAAAGAAGCGGAGTCTTTGCAAGCCCAGATAAAGGTCGCAGAAGGCGATGCCAAAAAAGATCTGCAAACCCAGCTTAGTGCGATTGATGGTCAAGTTAAGAGCCATCGCTCAAACATTCTGGAAAAGCATCCTGATATGCTTTATTCCCAAGTGATCAAAGCCTTAAAGGAGCCTGAAATACCAGAATCCCCTAAAGATGCTAATGGTGCTGAAATTGACTCGCTTTTTGCCTTTAAATATTACCGCTCTCACTTTTTTGACAATATCGATCTGAGTGATGACCGCCTACTGCGAACGCCTATCATGTATAACAAGATTAACTCATACATGGAGCGTTTGACTTATCGTCATCCGGACTCGATCAATAAATCGATTGACATCATTATCGACCAAACTCGCGGCAATGATGAGGTCTTTCAATTTTGGGTAGTACATTTCCTCAACAAATACGCCAACTCTAAGCAGATGGGGATGGACGCTGTTTATGTCCATATGGTTGAGCAGTATTATATGAAGGGGGACTGCTTTTGGGCCGATGAGGAGACTATCAGCAAAATGACTGAGCGAGCTCTCGCCATAAGCCCTACTTTGGTCGGCCGGATTGCGCCTAATTTCTCTGTTCAAGATTCAGATGGAAGCTTTGTAAGCCTACATGATTTAGAAGCAGATTATACCTTGCTATACTTCTGGGATTACGATTGCGGACATTGCAAAAAAATCACTCCAGCGCTCGCTGAAGCCTATAAGCGTTATAAAGATTATAATGTCAAAATCTTTGCTGTCAGCATCAATGGAGATGTCGATGAGTGGAAAGAAAAAATTGAAGTCTACGGACTCGATCAGGAAGGGGT
>CAZHOC010000343.1:0-6191 GCA_964534295.1 uncultured Bacteroidia bacterium
TCCAATACATCCCAGAGCGCAACCGTCGCTCCAGCATCACAAAAAACTTTACAAATGCCAGCACCAATCCCCTTGGCGCCGCCAGTAATAATGGCCACTTGGCCAGTCAAATTCAGCATACTCGATATTGTTTTAGTAGTATAATATAGTAAGTTTCGTTCCCTAAGCAGTCAAAAATGAATTTTACCCAGATCATCTATCAGCAAAGAGGTCCTGTCGCTTGGATAACTCTCAATCGCCCTGAAAAGTTAAATGCGCTTACTCCAGTAATGATGAATGAGTTGCATCAACTCCTTGGGAGTATCAAAGATGATAAGGCTTGCCATGTAGTGGTAGTCAATGGGGCAGGTAAAGCCTGGTCGGCCGGAGTAGATTTAGCTTTATTTCAGGAAATCAAGGTGGAACCAGGCTTCAAAATGCATGAGGATGGAGTAGCCGTGATTAATCTGCTAGAAAATATGCCTCAAGTAACTATTGCCATGCTCAACGGCTATTGTTTTACCGGAGCGATGGAATTAATGCTAGGCTTTGACCTTATCGTGGCTGCCGAGGAAGCAAAGATCGGCGATACCCACGCCAAATGGGGCATTCCGCCTAAATGGGGTATGACCCAACGCCTAATGAATCAGGTCGGCATGCGCAAAGCGAAGGAATTATCTTTTACTGCCGAGGCAATCAGTGGTGCTGAAGCAGCGCGCATTGGTTTAGTTAATCAGGCTGTTCCCCTTGGGGAACTCAGCCAAGCAGTCGACACCTTGGTCGAAAAGATTTTGGGCAACAGCGCTCAGACTATTGCCGCAGTCAAACAGCTCTACCAGTTTGGTAATACCCATGCGTTGCCCGAAGGGCTACAATACGAACTAGACTTTGAAATGAATCCCACAGACAAGCAAGACAAACTCAAAAACTTCAAAAAGGAGATTTAGCCTTACTAAAGGCTTTGTACCATTTCTAGTTTCGCCCGCTGCTTTTCTGTTTTTGAAGCTCTAAAGCGAATCTCCCAAGGACCAGAATCAAATCCGATCAGCCAGATTCCATGTAGCAGATTCGCGCCATCGTACTCTCCTTTGTAAAGCACGCGATGGCTATCAAAATAATGTTTGATGATGCTGACATCATTGTCGGGACTGATCGTTCCCTCAAGGGTAAACATACCGATGATATCGTAGCCTCCACCACTGATTTGCTCACCCTCAATGGAAACCGTAAGACCTTCCATCTCATGACGGCCCATATAGGCTTGTTCCCACCAACCAGTACATCGACTTGCTTTCATAATCACATTGTGCTTAACTCTAAAATACAAAAAAGGAGGCTAGCATAGCTAACCTCCCCATCGATCACCTCGTATCTGCCTCGATTAAGGCCTATCCTCCTCAGTGATGTCTATCATTTGCTCAATTCCGAGCTCCTACCTATTGTCAAAATTCTTAAAGTACGCCGCAAAACTTACTCTCCGCTTCCCTTGGCAGCTTCCTGCTTACTTTCGGTTTTTAGACTAAAAAATCAGGGAAGGTCACGGAGCATGACAAAACTTTTTTATTTGGATAGTTTAGGTTACGTTTTGCTTATCCGGTGGAACTAAAGGGCAAAGCATCTAAACATATGAACTACTTTTCCGCTAAACACTTTTCTACCCTTTGCTTAAGTTTTCTTCTTTGCCTTAGCTTTCAATCTGTCAAGGCACAGGCATGTTCTAATTCTTCTCTGACCCTTAACGGAGTCAATATTTTAGGCGGAGGTCTTTTTGAGTTGGATGTAACCCTATGCATAGGCGGAGGAATTTTAGGCACCACCCAAGGGGCAGGCAACCGAACGAGCACCTTTGCTTTTTCTTTTTCAGGAACCGGGATTATGGTCTCTTCTTTTACCGCTAGCGTTACCTCCGATACAATTGGTTGTGTTTTCAACGGCAGTTCTGCGGGCCCGCAAGCTTCTATCAATGCGGATGAAGCCATACTGTACCTCCCAACAGGCTGTGATTACACATGTATTACTTCTACTGCTGGCTGCGGAAGGCCTCATAGTGATTGTAAGGATTACCTTTTTACCGTAAATCTCATTCCCGATTCTATCCGCGTTTATGGCATCGAAGGGGCTGGCAATCCTTTTGGAGGATGTTTAAATCTTCCTAGCATGTTGATCGATTTTACGACGGCCTTGGAGGTCGAATGGGGCGCTCTTAGCAGTCAATGGCAAGCAGATCGTCTGCAACTCAATTGGGAAACCAACAAGGAGGAAAACAATGACCACTTCATCGTGGAACGCTCATTTGACCTCATCGATTGGGAAAATCGTGGCCAGGTAGCGTCTCAAGGAAATAGTGATGCTCCCCAACAATATCAATTTTGGGATGAGGCAAACCGCACTCAGGCCTACTATCGTATAAAACAAATTGACCAGGATGGTCAGTATTCTTATTCTTCTCGTATTGCAGTATCGCCTTTGTTAAATGACTTAAGCATTTACCCTAATCCAACTGCAGATCAAGTCATCATCAGGGGTCTCTCTGATCATGCCCAAGAAATCAGTCTTTATAATCAAATGGGGCAAGAAGTTTATAGAAGATCCGTTTCGAATCAGTCTCAATTAAAGCTTTCGGTAAGTGAATTGCCTAGAGGCATTTATCTCTTACATGTCAAAAGCCCAACTGGCTCTTGGAATGAGAGAATCATCCTTGAATAAATAGTAGTCTCAGAGTCAGGCCTTCGGGCTTGGCTCTAAGCTTTTTCCATTTAATTTAAATATTCCTCACAGCGTCTAGGCCTTGTCCAAAACTCGCCTTAATTTAGCTCTATGCCAAGGCGTAAACTATCAAAGGAGCTAAAAGAGGCCATCCTTCTCATGCCGGATAAAGAGAAGGATAAGCTGCTACTTAGGCTCATCCCTAGTAATTCTGGTTTAGTAGATCGGCTCGAATTTGAGCTTCTAGAATATGGTGAGACCCAACAAGAGCGAAGGGAAGAATTAGCGGGTGAAATAGTCGATCAACTTAAGATTGCCCATCAAAGTTTTTATCCTCCCCCCTATGCACTAAAGGACTTGAGAACCTTTAGCACTGCCATTAATCGGCACGTATTTGCTACCAAAGATAAGTTTGGAGAAATATCCCTCAATCTGCTCTTACTCAATACCAGTCTCGAAGTAGGCAGCCCTCGCCTATTTGCTGGCTCTACCCGCAAAGCAGAATTGCTCAGAAAGTATATCGTTAGGCGAAGCCTAAAGATCTTAAAACTCCTCCCTAAGTTGCATGAGGATCTACAATTTGATCTGCATGAGGATTTTGAAGCCCTTGGAGAACGCTTACTTCAACACCGCCATATAGGCTACACGGCCAATCTTAACCAACTCAATCTGCAAGCTCTCGCCGATGGAGACTTTGCCAATGCATACCAATGATCCTATGAGCCAAAACGAAGAAATAAGAGACGACTTAGCGGCCTTGCAGGAACGCCTATCCTACATTCTCGATCAAAATCGCCCTGAGGCGGTGGAAAAGCGCCACCGTAAAGGGCAGCGCACAGCGCGGGAAAACATAGCAGATTTGGTAGGCAATCAACCCTTGGTAGAATATGGCTCTCTCTTATTAGCCGCTCAAAGAGGTCGCAAGTCCCTACAAGAATTGATCGAGCAAACCCCAGCCGACGGCTTGGTCTCAGGTATCGCCAATGTCAATGCAGATTTGTTTGATGAGGCAAGCGCCCAATGCATGGTCATGAGCTATGATTATACCGTATTAGCAGGGACACAAGGTGCCTTCAATCATCAAAAGACAGATCGTTTGCTCGGCATCGCAGCGAAAATGAAGCTGCCGATCATCTTCTTTTTGGAGGGTGGTGGTGGTCGCCCGGGCGATGTAGATTTTTACCCAATTTCGGTAGGGGGCTTAGACCTGATGACCTTTACCGCCTTTGCTGGTCTTAGTGGCCGCGTTCCGCGAATAGCGGTAGTAGCCGGATACTGTTTTGCCGGCAATGCAGCCCTCGCAGGCAGTGCAGACGTAATCATTGCCACTGATAATAGCTCCATCGGCATGGGTGGTCCCGCCATGATCGAAGGGGGTGGTCTGGGCAGCTTTCATCCCAAGGAAATCGGTCCTTCAGAGGTGATGAGCAAAAACGGAGTGATTGATATTTTGGTCAAAGATGAGGCAGAGGCAGTAGAGGTCGCCCAAAAATATCTTTCCTACTTCCAAGGTCCCATCAAGGATTGGCAATGTGCTGATCAAACCACTCTGCGTGCGCTTATTCCCGAGGACCGTAAGTGGGGCTATGATGTGCGCAAGGTGGTACATGCTCTTGCAGATAATGATTCGGTCTTAGAGTTACGAGCTGCCTTTGGCAAAGCGATGCTTACTTTCTTTGCTCGAATAGAAGGCAAACCTATCGGTATCATCGCCAATAATCCCAGACATTTAGGCGGCGCCCTCGATGGAGAAGCTTCTGATAAAGCCGCACGATTTATGCAGCTTTGCGATGCTTTTGGAATCCCGATTTTGTCTTTGTGTGATACGCCTGGCTTTATGGTCGGGCCAGACTGTGAGGCTCAAGGCATGGTCAGACATGCTTCCCGCTTGTTTGTGGTCGGAGCAGCATTGAGAGTACCATTTATGACCATTATTCTCCGTAAAGGCTACGGCTTAGGGGCGATGGCCATGGCGGGCGGCAGCTTTCACAAGCCACTCTTCACTATAGCCTGGCCGACGGGGGAATTAGGTGCCATGGGGCTTGAGGGAGCGGTACAACTCGGGTTTAAAAAAGAACTCGCATCTATTGAAGACCCCAATCAGCGCCAACAGTTATATGACCAATTGGTAGAGCAGGCCTACGAGCAAGGCAAAGCTATCAATGCTGCTTCTGTCATGGAGATCGATGAGGTAATTGATCCTAAAGATTCAAGGACGTGGATATCGATGGTACTAAAAGCAAAATCGACCTCCACGGATGAAGGTCGATTTGTCGATTGTTGGTGATATTTATTTGAGTTGCATCCTTTGGATCCCCGTCCAATCTTCAGCCACTCCCTCAATTCGATATTGCTCAGCCAGCGCATGAAAATGTTGCGCTACTTGGTCCTCTGGATGTACCATAAGTAGTTGTCCAAAGGCAGCAACGGCTCCTTCAAAATCACGCAGGTAGTATCGTTCCATGGCCATCTCAAAGAAATCTATGGTCCGTTCCTTGAGCAGAATTCGCTCATCCGTATCCCCATCATAACACTCGTATAGCCTCACGGCTTTCTGGCGTCCTTTGACTTGCACACTGCCCAAAAAGCGGAGGTGATAATCTTGCGGATTGGAGACTTCACTGAGACTCACCTCAGTTAACAAAATGTTCGCTCCAAAATACTTAGTCAGGCTTTCTACGCGTGAAGCAGTATTTACGGTATCTGATATCGTAGCAGCATCCATTCGTTTTTCGTCTCCGATGATACCCATGATCAAAGGACCCGAATGAAAACCTATGCCAATATCAATCGGCTTACGCTCTTTGGCGATGCGATCTTGATTATACTCATTGAGGGATTTCTGCATCGCAATGGCAGCATCAAGGGCTCCCTGAGCGGTTTCGGGGAAGATCGCCATGATCGCATCACCTAGATATTGGTTGACAAACCCACCATATTCCTGAATGATCGGGCCCATGCGGCCATGAAATGCATTGACAAAACGGAATGTATCCTCAGGACTCATTTGCTCCGAAAGGCTAGTGTAAGAGCGGATATCGGAGAAAAGTACCGAGACATCCTTCTCTACCTGGTCCCCTAACTTTACCTCTGTGATCCGCCCATAACCAAGTGAACGGATAAATTGGTTAGGAATGAATCGGCCTGTAATATCAAAGATGCGATGAAGATCGAGCTGAGTGTGCACCCTAGCCAGAAACTCCTGCTTTGAGAAAGGTTTAGCGAGATAATCGTTCGCGCCTAGCTCCAAGCCTTGTACCAAATCATTGACCTGATTTTTGGCCGTCACCATGATGACAGGTAGCTCAGACGGTAGATATTTTTCGCGAATTCGCTCACAGACCTCAAAGCCTGACATCTTCGGCATCATCACATCCAGCAACACAAGATCAAAGGGACCTGCCGTTTCGAGTACCTCCAAGGCATCTTCGCCATTAGCCGCGAAGGCAAGTTCAAAATTCGAGTCTGCTAGATGATTTTTTAGTACTTGTTGGTTGATAGGGTCA